>CAZSBI010000179.1:0-13398 GCA_964604735.1 uncultured Flavobacteriaceae bacterium
GCTTCGTATGCATTGCTAACTATGATGATGGCACAGGTAACCGGATTACAACCGGGCGAATTTATCCATACTTTTGGTGATGTACATATCTATAAAAATCATTTTGAACAAGTAAAACTACAACTCACACGCAGCCCTAAAGCATTGCCCGTGATGAAAATAAATCCCGAAGTCAAAAGCATCTTCAATTTTACTTATAATGACTTTGAACTTGTTGGTTATGAGCATCATCCGCATATCAAGGGACAGGTTTCTGTTTGATAATAAAGTTGCTTTTACAATTTTGCCTTTCTTAATAAAATGACTCAAAAATTGATGATTAATCAATAAATCCGCTGTAATATTTCATAATTATTACAATTATGGCACGCTATTTGAATAATTAGTAGTGAGCCGTAATATAAATTAAAAATACAAGTTATGAAAAAGTTAGGTTTACTATTAGCAATGGCAATGATGCAAGTAAGTGTATTTGCAAATGCCGAAATGAGACCCGTATTCCACGGGATGAATGATCCTGTTGAAATTACGGTAAGAGGTGTCAAATTTTTTGTTTTTCCCAATGGAGAATTTGATTTTAACGCACATCAAGTGCGCAATCGCAGACATCGTGCAGGCGATTACGGAGTACGGGTAGAACGCGATAGATACGGCAAAATACGTAGAGTAGGCAATGTTTACTTGAACTATAATCGTTACGGACAAGTAACTCGTATGGGCAATATTTTTGTTAAATATAATCGTCGCGGATTGGTAAGAAATTTAGGTCGTAAATATTTGAGATATACAAGAGGCGGCTATATTGTTGTAAGACACGGATATGCTCATTCGTATTATCCGGCTTATACTTCGAGTAGTTCGTACTATTATGGTCCTGCCAATAATTATTATGGAACTTATAATTCAGGCTATTCAAACAGCACTTGGAACGACGATTATTACGATACTGATACCGGTGGAGATGCTGACTATTACTACCGCCCGAATACCAAAAAAAAGAAAAAAACAGTTAGAGGAAGAAGATAATTTTTAACTATAAATAAAAAAAGGTCGCATTTCGCGACCTTTTTTATATTAAAATAATTTTACATTATAAAATGTTCAAGCCAAAAAGCCAAGAATCCGGCTAAAAATCCAAGCAATGCCAACCAACTAATATTTTTCATATACCAGAAAAAATCAATTTTTTCCAGTCCCATAGCGGCAACGCCGGCGGCTGAACCAATGATTAAAATACTACCGCCTGTTCCGGCTGAGTAAGCAATCATATGCCAGATGATATGATCTATTTCGTAGCTGAACATTCCGATTGATGCTGCTACTAACGGTACATTGTCAACAATGGCTGATAGAATACCTAATAATACAACCACAATTTCTGTGCTTGGCAATGCTTGTTGTAACACTTCTGCCATATAGCGCAACGAGCCCATTTCAACTCCGTTTATCGAACCATATACAAGAGCTTCAAGTGCGCCAACAGCAAGCAAAATGCCTAAGAAGAATAAAATACTGGACATTTCAATACGCGACAATGCTTTGTGCGCTGAGTATAAGTGTTTGCGTTCATCGTCAAAGTTTTCTTCGGGGTGGATATACTCAGATACCAGCCAAACAACACCCAATGAAAGCATCATACCAATATAAGGAGGTAAATGCGTAAGTGTTTTAAATACCGGAACAAATAAAATCATTGCTAAACCTAAATATAGCATTGTTTTGCTGCTCAATAATTTTTCAATTTTTTCTAATCCGGCTTCTTCTTTTTCACTTTTTACGGTTCCGTTAAAGACAGGCATAAATGATGCAATACCAAAAGGAATAGCAAAATTAAGAATTGATGGGGCAAATACATGCTCAATCAGTCCGCCTGCCGATACTTTTTTGGCAATCCAAAGCATTGTGGTGGTAACATCGCCAATAGGAGAGAAGGCACCTCCCGCGTTTGCGGCAATTACAATCAATCCGGCATACCATAAGCGTGTGTTTTTATCAGTAACGAGTTTTCTTAATAATGCAATCAGTACCAAGGTAGCGGTTAAGTTATCAATAACAGCCGAAAGCACAAAAGCAATTGCACCGATAATCCATAATAATTTGCGGCGGCTATTAGTTTTAACATAGTCTTTTAGTATTTCGAAACCACGATGTAAATCAATGATTTCAACAATAGTCATAGCGCCTGTTAAAAACACTAAAATTTCGGCTGTTTTAGCCAAATGATGCATTAGTGTATTATGAAAACCTTCGTTGGCTTCCTCCCCACCATTTAAGTAGTTAAAAACTTCGCCTTCGGGATTGATAATTGAAAACCAACCTTGATGAAAACCAATAGCTAATAAAGCCCATAATAATGCAGCTGTTAATAATGCAGGAACTGTTTTGTCTAATTTTAATTTATGTTCGGTAGCAATAGCTATATACCCGAGCACAAATATTAGTATCAATATATTTGTCATAGTTAAAATATTTTTTTTTGCGTAACAAAAGTATAATAAAAATCTATAATAATTATAAGTTTTATCATTTATTCAAGTTTTTTTTAGACTAAAAAAATATTTACCTTTGCCGAGTAAAAAAAACAGAAAATTATGTCAGAAAATAGAGAACAAGTTCAAGTGCTTATATTAGGTTCAGGCCCTGCGGGTTATACAGCAGGCATTTATGCGGCAAGAGCCGGATTTAAACCGGTTATTTATACCGGAATGGAGATGGGAGGTCAATTAACCACAACTACCGAAGTAGAGAATTACCCCGGTTTTCCAAATGGTTTACAAGGACCAAAATTGATGGAAAATATGCAGAAACAAGCCGAACGTTTTGGTACAGAGGTTCGTTTTGGTATGGCAACGAATGTAAAATTTGCCGATAAAGTAGGCGAAAAACATATCGTTACCATTGATAATAATAAAGAAATTTCGGCAGATACGGTTATTATTGCCACAGGTGCTTCTGCTATGTATCTTGGTTTAGAAAGTGAAAAACGCTTACGTGGCGGCGGTGTGTCCGCTTGTGCTACTTGCGACGGATTTTTCTACAAAGGCTTAACAGTTGGCGTAGTAGGAGGTGGCGATGTAGCAACCGAAGAGGCAAGTTATTTGGCCGGATTAGCAAAAAAAGTATATTTATTTGTTCGTCGTGATAAGATGCGTGCTTCAAAAGCGATGCAAGACAGGGTAAACCGTATAGAAAATATCGAAATTATGTGGAATACCGAAATTGATGAAGTTTTAGGTGATAAACTTGTAGAAGGTGTTCGTGTTGTGAATAATAAGACTAATGAAAAAACGGATATTCCAATGGAAGGTCTGTTTATTGCAATAGGTCATAAACCAAATACCGATTTTCTAGGTGGTCAAATAAACTTAGATGACAGAGGTTACATTTTGACAAAAGGTGTTACTACCGAAACTAATAAGCCGGGAGTATTTGCTGCCGGTGATGTAATGGATCCAACTTATCAACAAGCTGTTACAGCAGCAGGTTCGGGTAGTAAAGCTGCCTTAGATGCCGAGAGATATTTGGCAAGTTTAGAAGATGAATAAACAGAAACAGATTACAAATGAAGAAACGATGTCTAAAAGGCATCGTTTTTTTTATCCTCAATATTAAGTGAAACCAAAGTTTGATTTAGAAGGTGATAGGCTATTTCTCCAAATGTAAATGGTCCGGTAATATTATTTATTTTCTTATTTTCAAGTTTGCCATACAAGTAATTATGAATACAATTGAATGAAACCTCTGAATCGGATTTTATTTTCTGTGTTTTAATTTCAAAACATTTTGCGTAATCGTCTATATGCTTAGAAAAATAATATGTTCTCTCTTTAAACACAGGAGCAAAAAAGCTCACAATGTTATATTCATAATCAATTTCTTTAATGCTGATATTTGCCAAAAATCCATTGTATTCAGACATTAACGGTAATCTGATGTCAATATCATTTTCCTTAATATATTGAACTAAATTTACTTCTTTTCCGTCTATTATACAGTTATGCACATCAAGCCCCGAATTTATAAATTTTATCTTAGCTCCTTCTGTGTCTTTTTCAAAAATATTTACAATACTGATTTTAGCTTCTTTATTTTCAGGTAATTTTACGTGTAACGCTATTGCTTTATCATCATAAACTTCTCCTTCAAATCCATTAAAAACTTTGGGTATTTCATCCGAATTGATTTCACTTCCGGCTATCCAACCAATTATGGGATTATTATAAATGCCTTCAAATTTAGGCGATTCCAAAGCATATACTTTTTGTACCTTCTGAAAAGGAGGCAACAATAAAAGTGTATATCCATTATCAAAACTATCATTGACTATATTATAGATACTTTGATCGTCATAAATTTTTAGCTTATAATCAATAATATCGTCCGAAAGTTTATTGACAAAAATTTTATCTTGTGAAAACAAACTCATGTTAATATCCATAAAATAAGGTATGGTACCACCAAGCCAACTACCTTTGGGCAACTGAGATAGTACTCTCTCATCAGCAGCAAGAGTTAGTAAATAACCTTTATTGATAAAAGCTTTTGTTTCTGCGATACTGTAAAGTTTACTCTCCATACATACAACTTTTTAATAAAAATTTCTTTATTAGCAGTTTGTATTGTGATTGTTAATTGTTGTATGTTAGTTGTGTTGTTGAGCAAAGATACAAAAATAAAATTTGATATTAAACAAAAAGTTAATTATTTGATAAATTTTTGCAATGATATAATTATCTTTGCTGTGCAACGTTATAAATAAAAAACAGTTGATATGTCAAAAAAAATTCTTTGGGTCGATGATGAAATCGTCTTGTTAAAACCACATATAATTTTCTTAAACAACAAAGGCTATGATGTTGTAACGGCACAAAGCGGGATTGAAGCACTTGACGAAATTGTCAAAACCAAGTTTGATATCATTTTTCTTGACGAACAAATGCCCGGTATTGACGGTTTGGAAACACTTAGCAGAATAAAAGCAATTATGCCCGATATTCCGGTGGTAATGATTACCAAAAGTGAAGAAGAAAATATTATGGAAGAAGCCATCGGTCAGCAAATCACCGATTATATTATAAAACCGGTTAACCCGAATCAAATACTGCTTACTCTGAAAAAGATTTTAAATAAAAAAGAATTGGTTTCAGAAAAGACAAATCTTTCATATCAAAAAGAGTTTCAGCGTATTGCAATGGATATTGCTATGATTAACGATTATGAAGAATGGGTTGATATATTCAAGCGTTTGACCAAATGGGAACTTAAAATGGATGCTATTCACGATAGCCAAATGAGCGATGTATTGCAAGGACAATTTCAAGAGGCAAACCGTGCATTTTTCAAATTTGTATCAAAAAATTATGAATATTGGATTAACAATCCGGATGAAGCACCCGTTTTGTCGCCTGACTTGTTCAAGAAATTTGTTTTTCCTAATACCAAAGACAATACGCTGGTTTTAGTCATTGATAATCTGCGATATGACCAATGGTTAAGCATTGCTCCAATGATTAAGAACTTTTATAATGTTGACAAAGAACATCTGTATTATGCCATTTTGCCCACCGCAACTCAATATGCCCGAAATAGTATTTTTGGCGGATTAATGCCTTTCGATTTGAAAAAAAATTATCCGCAATGGTGGAAAGATGATACGGACGAAGGTGGTAAAAATCTTTATGAACCCGATTTTTTAGAAGCGCAAGTGCGCCGAATGCGATTGCCTTTCAAAACAAATTATATCAAAATATTGAATTATAATTTCGGCAAAAAAATTATCAATCAATTTAATAGACTTAAAAATTACGATTTGAACGTAATTGTTTATAATTTTGTCGATATGCTTTCACACGCCAAAACAGATATGGATTTGGTCAAAGAATTAGCCGCCGACGATAAGGCATATCGTTCACTTACAAAGAGTTGGTTCGACAATTCGCCTTTGTTCGAAATTATAAGATTGGCAGCCGCTAATAAGATGAAACTAATGATTACGACCGATCACGGCACAATCAACGTAAAAAAACCTACAAAAGTAGTAGGCACCAAAGAGGCAAGCCTTAATCTCAGGTACAAAACAGGCAGAAGTATGACTTTTGACAAAAAAGATGTGTATGCCGTGCATAAACCCGAAGATATAAAACTGCCAAGTATAGCCATTAATAGTTCTTATATTTTTGCTAAGGAAGATTTGTTCTTTGTTTATCCGAACAATTACAACCATTATGTCGATTATTTTACCAATACCTACCAACACGGCGGTATATCGATGCAAGAAATGATTGTGCCATTTATAGAATTAAGCCCGAAGTAGAAAAATGACCTAAATTTTACAAACACAAGGCTTAGAAATATCATTAAAAAAATTACAGAAAATTTGTATCTTGCCACAACTTGAAAAAAAATCAAAGTAAAATGCAAGATCAAACTATATATCAGCCTAAAAATAACGTAAGAATTGTAACAGCCGCCTCGCTTTTTGACGGTCACGATGCCGCCATTAATATTATGCGTCGTATTATCCAACGCACCGGCGCCGAAGTAATTCACTTAGGACACAATCGTAGTGTGGACGAAATTGTCAATACTGCCATTCAAGAAGATGCCAACGCCATTGCCATTACCTCGTATCAAGGCGGACATACCGAATTTTTAAAATATATGTACGATTTGCTCAAAGAACGCAAGGCAGGACATATCAAAATTTTTGCCGGAGGTGGCGGTACTATTTTACCCGAAGAAATAGCCGAGTTAGAAAATTATGGTATTGCCAAAATCTATTCGCCCGACGATGGACGCGCAATGGGTTTGCAAGGAATGATCAATCATTTGGTCGAAAATTCTGACTATCCGACAGGTAAAGATATATCAATAAAATCAGTAGCAGACATTAAAATTAAGAACGACAGAAATTTGGCCGAATTGATTTCGGCTGCCGAAAATTTTGAAGAAAAACACAAAGATTTATTACAAGAAATACGCAAAAATGCCCAAAGCAAAAACATTCCTATTTTAGGAATTACAGGAACCGGTGGCGCCGGAAAATCATCATTGGTTGACGAATTGGTACGCCGATTCTTAAACGAGTTTACCGACAAACAAATTGCTATTATTTCGGTTGACCCGACCAAAAAACGCACAGGAGGCGCCTTGTTGGGCGATAGAATTCGTATGAACGCCATCAACAATCCGCGCGTATATATGCGCTCAATGGCAACACGCGCCAGCAATGTTTCTCTATCGGGTTCGGTGCAAGATGCCTTAAATATTGTCAAAAATTCAAACTTTGATTTAATCATTCTAGAAACATCAGGTATTGGTCAATCTGACACACAAATAGTCGATTATGCCGATGTAAATATGTATGTAATGACACCCGAATATGGTGCGGCAACACAGTTGGAAAAAATTGATATGCTCGATTATGCCGATATCATCGCACTTAACAAATTTGATAAACGCGGTGCCTTAGATGCCCTGCGCGATGTCAAAAAACAATACCAACGCAATCATAATTTGTTTGACCAAGACACAGACAAAATGCCTGCCTTCGGTACCATTGCTTCACAATTTAATGACCCGGGCGTTAATACATTGTACAAAAGATTGATAGCGCTTATCAACGAGAAAACAAAAGCACAATTTGATTCGACTTTTGTAGCAAAAAACGAAAATGACGAAAAACAATTTATTATTCCGCCACAAAGAGTTCGTTATTTGTCCGAAATTGTTGAAAACAACCGAAAATATCACGAATGGGCAGACAAACAATCCGAAATTGCACAACATTTATACAGCATTTACAAAACCATAGAAGCTTTGGCTACCAAACCAAGTCTGAATAAATACGGCATTGATGATGAAATTGTAAAGATTTGTCAAAATGATGAAAAACGACAAACTATTCAACTATTATTGAAGGAGTTTGACCGTATTAAGATGAATTTACACCCCGAAAACTGGGAGAAAATCCTACAATGGCCCAATAAAGTCAAAAAGTATAAAGATGAAGTATATACTTTTAAAGTTCGCGATAAAGAAATACATATCGATACGCATACCGAAACGCTATCACATTTAAAAGTACCCAAAATTTCACTACCAAAATACAAAGCTTGGGGCGACTTGCTACAATGGATATTGAAGGAGAACGTGCCGGGAGAATTTCCCTATGCAGCCGGATTATATCCATTTAAACGTACCGGCGAAGACCCTACCAGAATGTTTGCCGGCGAGGGCACTCCCGAACGTACCAACAGACGTTTTCATTACGTAAGTTTGGGTATGCCTGCAAAACGATTGTCAACTGCCTTTGATAGCGTAACCTTATACGGCAATGACCCTGATATACGCCCCGATATCTATGGAAAAATCGGGAATTCGGGTGTGTCAATCTGTTGTTTAGACGATGCCAAAAAACTCTATTCGGGTTTTGATTTAAGCAATCCGAAAACATCGGTATCAATGACTATTAACGGTCCGGCACCAATGATGCTGGCTTTCTTTATGAATGCAGCTATCGATCAAAATGTCGAGAAGTATCTGAAAGAAAACGATTTAACTCATTTGGTTGAAGCAAAACTAAAACAAAAATATGACGACAGAGGTATTGCTCGTCCAAAATATCAAGGCGATTTGCCCGAAGGAAATGACGGATTGGGTTTAATGCTTTTAGGTATAACAGGCGACGAAATTCTGGACAAAAAAACTTATGACAGAATCAAATATGAAACCATAACACAGGTACGCGGAACGATACAAGCAGACATTCTAAAAGAAGATCAAGCGCAAAATACTTGTATATTTTCAACCGAATTTTCACTCAGATTAATGGGTGATATTCAAGAATATTTTATCGAGAAACAAATAAGAAATTTCTATTCGGTTTCAATCTCCGGATACCATATTGCCGAAGCAGGCGCCAATCCGATTTCTCAATTGGCATTCACTTTGGCTAACGGATTTACCTATGTCGAGTATTATTTGTCTCGCGGTATGGATATCAACAAATTTGCCCCTAATTTATCTTTCTTTTTCAGCAACGGAATGGATGCTGAGTATTCGGTAATAGGACGCGTAGCCAGACGTATTTGGGCAAAGGCAATGAAAGAAAAATATGGCGCTAATGCACGATCGCAAATGCTTAAATATCATATTCAGACCAGCGGGCGCAGTTTGCACGCACAAGAAATCGATTTTAACGACATACGCACCACTTTGCAAGCCTTGTATGCTATTTACGACAACACTAACTCACTGCATACCAATGCTTATGACGAAGCGATTACCACTCCAACCGAAGAATCAGTGCGTAGGGCAATGGCTATCCAGTTGATTATCAATAAGGAATTAGGATTGGCAACAAATGAAAACCCGATTCAAGGTAGTTTTATAATTGAAGAGCTCACCGAATTGGTAGAAGAAGCCATTTATGCCGAGTTTGATCGTATTACAGAACGCGGTGGCGTATTGGGTGCTATGGAAACTATGTATCAACGCAGTAAAATACAAGAAGAAAGTTTGTATTACGAAACCCTGAAACACACCGGCAAATTACCAATCATTGGCGTGAATACTTTCTTAGGGAAGGAGGGAAGTAAAACACAAATTCCGGGCGAAATAATTCGGGCTACCGAAGCTGAGAAAAAACAACAAATCGATACGGTTCAAAATCTGTACAAAACTTATGAAGATAAAACCCCGCAAATGTTTAAAGAGATACAAGAAGCGGCAATACACAATAAAAATATCTTTGAAGCATTGATGGAAGCCGGAAAAGTAATGTCTTTGGGACAAATGACTTCCTCTTTGTTTGAAGTAGGCGGGCAGTATCGCAGGAATATGTAGGATTTTAATAAATGAAAAATAAAAAACGTTCTCAGTGCTAAACTGAGAACGTTTTTTTTTGATATGTAAGAAAAATTATTGCAAATTAAATCCAAAATCACCGGGAATTATTCCTACGGTTTTTCTGCTCAATTCGGCTTTGGTATTTATATCGTAAATGATAACTTCGCCTTCTTGCTGAAAATCTTTGGCATCGGAAATATATAATTTTCCATCGTTGATTTCCATATTGTATGCCGATGCGTAAGTCATATATTCGCTTGTTGGTAATGCGCTTACAGTATTGCTGTCAAATTGATAAATTTTACCGTCTTGTGCGCCTTCTTTTAGATAGTAGTAAATATTGTCGCCGTCAATACTCAAAAATTGAGGATGTTGTGAAGCGCCAAATGTCAAGGTTTGAACAATATCAAAATTATTGTTGATGTCTATCTTGTATAATTCTCCTGCTGTTTCGGCACCTGACCAAGCCGGCTCGCCGCTACAAAGCACCCACAGATAATCGCCGTTGATAAGCATACTGTTTGGTCTGTCGCCTACGGTAATGGTGTCGGTTATTTGTCTTGCGTTCAGGTCTAAAACCGTAACTTTGTTGTTGGTACCCCAAGCGCCTTGATGTGCAATAAACAAGAAATCGTCGTTGGCAATCATTTTTTCGGGACCTAGTGGCACAGCAATTTGACTGTCATAAGTGTTGTTTGATGTGTTGATAACAGCAATATAATCGTCGCTGTCGTCAGAAGTATCGCCCCAGCAACTTACATAAGCAATGTTGTTGTCAACTGCTTGCATATATCTTGGGTTGCTTAAATGACTTGCCAGTGTTACCACTTTTTCCATAGTATTTTTGTCGGCTACTTCAATTTTGTTCGAGCCGGTTACTACGATATAAGCATTTTCGTCGGTAAAGGCAATAGACTGTGCTTGGTCGCCCAAGTCTTGTGTGTTTACAGAATTAAAAACCGTATTGCTAACGGTCGAGGCGTCATCGTTTAAGAAACTGACGGAAGCATTGCCGTGTCCGAATTGTCCTTCGTTTACGATATAAACACCGTTTTCATAATCGCCGTGTACTTCCGGCAATTTGTCTTTTTCACAAGAGCTAAGCGCAATAATGCTTAGCAAGGCTACGAATAATAAACTATTTTTTTTCATTTGATGTATGTATTTTAAATTTTAAATTTAGTGAATAATTTCTTCCGGGTTGAGGTCTGGACGGAAAAGTTTGATAAAATGTATTGAAAATATTGTAAATTTTTCCTTCCAAATAAATATGATTATTAAATTGATAGGCAATGCTTGTATGATGTACAATACTTGCATCAATCGCTTGTGTATTAGTGCTTGTTGTATATATTTTATCGGTAAAATCGCTTTGATAACTGATGTGCATTTTCTTATAATTTACAACAATGTTTCCGTGTAACATTTGGGCGGGAAGATACGGCAATTTTTTATTTGTTGCCAAGTCTTTAACATTTTGATAAGTATATGAAAACTTTATATATGAATGCAAATCATTATTAATGTATATATTTTGATAAAAATCGGCTTCAAATCCCAAGGACGAAGCTCTGTTTATATTTACAGGTTGCCATAAAAGATTGGTTATGGGGCGCCATTTAATCAAATCTTTGCTTTTGATGTAGAAACCGCTGATTGTCAGTTTGGTACTTTTATTTTTTGAGATATATTTTTGCGTAATATCTAAGGAATAACTCTTTTCGGGTATCAATTCAAGATTGCCTCCGGGTTGCCAATACAAATCGTTAAATGTCGGCACGCGATAATTAGTGCTTGCGCTCAAACTTGTATAGAAATTTTTATTGGCTTGATAATCAATAGTCGTTGCAAAAACAAAAGGAATATTATAATCCGAATGAAATTCTTTTCGCAATTTAGCTCGATAAGAAAATTTGTTAAATTTTTGTTTCCATATTGCATAAATGGCATATTGTTTACGTTGGTGTGTGCCGATTGCATCGCCTTTGCCTTCGGAAACTTGTATGTTATTTCCTATTTTGATACTGTTTTTTTTGTTGAACAGATAGGTGAAATGATTTTTTAAGAAATACACATTACTACGATTATTGCTGAAATTGTTCAAATTTTTATTGAAAAAATATTGATAATTTTCATACAAATAAGCAAAATCGGTTTGCATACTTATTTTATCCGATTGGTATTTCCATCCCGTCAAATAACGCTGATTATCGGTAAGCAATTTGGCATTATCGGGTTTGTAAATACTTCGTGACATTTCGCGGTTGAGCCAATTTGCCTGCGATTTGTAGTAAATCTGATGTTTTTTGTCAATTTGATAAACCAAGGACAGCTTGAAATCTTTTCCGGCGTATGCACCATTTTCATTTGTTGCAGTATAGCCCACAAAAGGATAATTATTTTCGGACTGATTCATTTGAAACCCAAAACGCATAAATATTTTGTGATTGCTATAACTTATATTTGTGTTATTGATAGAAGTGTTAAAGCTACCCAATGTCATCTGATGGTCAATATTTATACCGTTGTCAAACAATATTTGTTCGTCAATATTGACAGCGCCACCAATAGCTCCACTACCGTATTGTATGGTTTTTCCGCCTTTTTCGATACTTAGACTATTATAGTTGTTCAGATAAATTGTGTTTAAATCTGTTTGTCCGTTGAGTATGGAATTGATAGGAATGCCGTTCCAAATAACTTGTGTATGAGAAGCGTCTGTACCTCTAAGCGAGATGTTTGCCAGCATACCGCGACCATATTCTTTGACAAAAACTCCCGGAATAATATTGATTGATTTGGCTTGTGCTATGGCATCAATGGGCAAAGAGGAATTGTTAGTTGTCTTATAAAATATTTTATTTGTCGCTGCCTTAATTTGTACCGTATCTATTTTTTCGGCATAATTATTTTGTTCTTGTGCTTGTACTTGTACAAGAGAGAAGTAGAAAAGTAGTATGAATATTAGTTTTTGCTTCATAGTTCTATATATCCTTTCCGCCGAAGGATTTTTTAGAATTGATAGACTTAGCAGGTCTCCTGGCTTGCGTCTTGTGAGGATTACCTTCCCATTTGCAAGGAGCAAACAGTGGTGTAGAAACCAAACAAGCTGAGTAGCTTACAGTTGCGGGGACAGCCCGAGATTTTCACTCGATTCCCGTTTTAATCACTTACTTATTGTGAACTAAATCTGAGCAAATTTACGATTTTTTTTTAGAAAGATAAAAAGAATTTAATGTGTAAAAACATAATACAAAATATTGGTGCCCATTTGCAGTGCTTTTTCTCTAATGCGCCAAGGGTCGTGGTGTATTTCTTCTGATTCCCAGCCGTCGCCAAGGTCGCTTTCGTAGGTATAGAGAAGGACTAGTCGGTTATTAATAGTGATGCCAAAGGCTTGCGGACGATTGCCATCGTGCTCGTGTATTTTGGGTAATCCGTTGTCAAAATGATAATAACTGTTAAAAATTGGGTGAGATACAGGCAATTCCGTTAGTTCGGCTTCGGGAAATAATTTTTTAATCTCTTTTCGGATATATTTATCCATAC
>CAZSBI010000180.1:0-5547 GCA_964604735.1 uncultured Flavobacteriaceae bacterium
CTTGACCCTACTCTATTACAGTCAAAAAAGCGAGCGCTTGATGTTAAAATTAAAGGCTTTCAAGACGATGTAAAACGTTATGAAGTGTTGGTTAAAGCCAATGCCTTACCTGCTGTTAAATTAGAAAAAGCACAATTGGGATTAAGAGCTGCTATTGCCGAACGTCGTGGTGTAATAGACCAAATTAATAAAACCAATATCTACGCACCGTTTTCGGGTTATGTTACAATGAAAATGACCGAAGTCGGTTCGTTTGCCGCTCCCGGAATGCCCTTATTGCAATTGACAGATATCAACAAATTACAATTTACCGTAAATGTGTCCGAAGGCGATTTAGACTTATTTGATATGAATAAAGAATACGAAATAGCTGTTGATGCCTTGCCCGGCACAATCGTCAAAGGAAAACTGTCAATGATAGGAAGTAAAGCTAACAGGGCTAACGAATATCCGGTTAAGTTTGATGTGAAAAACAAAAAAAACAGTATAAAATCCGGCATGTTCGGAACGGTAAAAATCAATAAGAATTTTGGCGATAATGTTATTATTATTCCGGCAACGGTGGTTAGAGGTTCTGAAAATAATCCGCAAGTTTATGTTATACAAAATGGCAAAGCTGTACTGAAAAATATAGTAATTACTAAGCGTATAGACAACAGTGTTGTTGTAAAAGAAGGACTAAAACAAGGAGATGAAATAGTGTCAGCAGGTTTTGTAAACCTATTTGACGGCGCTAATGTAACCACAAAATAAAATTGTAAATTATGAACATAACGAAAATATCCATAAATAGACCTTCATTAATCATTGTATTATTTAGTGTCTTTGTATTAATCGGATATATAGGTTTTAAAAATTTAAGCTACGAACTTTTACCCGATTTTAATCAACCGGTAATTGTTGTAAAAACCGTATATCCGGGTGCAGAACCCGAAGAAGTAGAAACATCTGTTTCTAAAAAGCTCGAAGATGCCTTGTCAAATTTAGAAGGAATTGATTATATACAATCTAAATCATTACCAAACGCATCTATTATTATTGCCAACTTAAAATATGGCACCGATGTCGATTTTGCTATGCAAGACGCACAACGTCAGATAGATAACATTCGAAACGATTTGCCCGAACAAATCCTAAGCCCGACGATGAGTAAAGTTTCGCCCAGCGATTTGCCCATTATGTCTATCAGTGCGACAAGTGATTTGCCTGCAACTGAATTCTACCAAAAAATTACAGATGAATATCTGCCGCAAATTAAACAGCTGAAAGGAGTTGCAGAAATTGATATTTTAGGTGGCGAACAACGAGAAATCCAAGTCAAAGTTGACCCCGACAAACTTAAATTACACAAAGTGTCTTTAAGCCAAGTGGCAACAGCTATCAATATGGCCGGTAAAGATATTCCTGCCGGAAAGATTAAAACAAATAATATTGAAAATTCGGTGCGATTGGTAGGAAAATTTCATACCATTGAAGATATTAAAAATGTACAAATTGCAATGCCCGCTCCGGGTAGCCCAATTTATGTCAAAGATGTAGCAGATGTGGTAGATGGCATTAAAGATATTGCTTCGTTAAGTAGATTTAACGGGGTTGAAGGATTGGGATTAGTACTCAAAAAACAAGGAGATGCCAATGCCGTAGATGTATCGGAATTAGTGACCGAAAAACTCAAAGAAATTGAAAAAGAAAACAAAGAGAGTAATCTGAAATTTATCATTGCCGACGACAGTACAGACAAAACCGTAGCCGCCGTAGAATCAGTAGTAGATGATTTAATTTTGGCAGTAATTTTAGTATCCATAGTAATGCTTTTGTTCCTTAGAAGTTACAGAAATGCCATTATTGTAATTGTAGCAATTCCTACTTCGTTGGTAACGGCTTTTGGAGTGATGTGGATTTTAGGTTTTACACTCAATCTGATGACTTTGCTGGCAATGTCGCTGATTATCGGTATTCTGGTCGATGATGCGACGGTGGTACTCGAAAATATACAGCGTCACCTCGATATGGGCAAAGAAAAACGTACTGCTGCATTTGACGGACGTATGGAAATCGGATATTCTGCCATCGCTATTACTTTGGTCGATGTGGTCGTTTTCTTGCCAATTTTATTCCTGCAAGTATTTGTAGCCGATATGCTGAAAGAATTTTCGGTAGTAGTAATTACTTCAACTCTAACCAGTTTATTGGTCGGTTTTACGCTTACACCTTGGATGGCTTCACGTATAGGAAAAGCCGAAGATATAGAACCCACAAATTTGTTTAATAAATTTTTGATTTGGTTTGAAGAAAAATTAACCGGTTTTATCAACGGATATGCAAACCAGTTAAAATGGGTATTAAATCATAAAGCAATTTTTGGCGTTTTTATGATTATCACCATCGCTTTGACAGGTGTATTAATGAAGCAAAACATTATTGGAAATGAGTTGATTGCAACCGGTGATCAGGGTAAATTTAGTTTGTTTTTAGAATATGATAAGCATACGCCTCTGCAACAAAATAATATTGTTTCATCGCAAGTAGAACGTTTCTTGTTGCAACAAAAAGAAGTAGCAAGTGTGTTTAGTAACATTGGCGGTCCCAGTGCAAGTATTGGCGGGTCAGGCGTCGGTTTGCCTTATAAAACCGAATTTACCATACAATTAGTTCCCGAAGAAAAACGTGAAGGTGTCAAAACTGAACGATTTATGATTGATATTCGCGAATCGTTACGGAAAGAATTTCCGGGCATTAAATTTTCAATGACTGCACTTGGTTTGGTGGCTCGCTCATCACCTATCGAAATTACACTTAGCGGTAGTGATTTAAAAAAGGTTGAAGAGGTAGCACTACAAATGAAAAAAGTAGTAGAAGATATTCCCGGTGCCGATAATGTTCAATTATCAGTAACCGAAGGAACTCCCGAACTGAAAGTGATTCCTGACAATGACAAAATGCAACGTTTAGGACTTACGGGTGCTTATGTTGGTTTAAATCTGCGTACAGCATTTACAGGAAATGACGACGCCACATTAACAGATAAAGGAACAGAATATCCTGTACGTATTTGGCTAGATAAATTTGACCGTCAAAATTATGAAGATGTTGTAAATTTAGATATCATTAATCCGAAAGGAATACCGGTTAAAATTTCGCAATTTGCTACGGTAGAACAAGATAAATCAGCCTCAATGCTCGAACGTATGGATAGACAACCCTCTATAACCATCACCGGCGATGCCTTAGGGCGTCCCTCAGGTTCGGTAGCCGACGATTTTAAAGCTTATATTAAAAGTCATCCTTTGCCCGAAGGCATACAAATGGCTTGGGGAAGTGATATTAAAAAACAAAATGATAGTTTTGGTGCGATGGCAAATGTATTATTGATATCATTTATATTAATTTATTTGCTTTTGGTAGCCCTTTATGATAGTTTTATTTATCCGATTGTGGTTATGTTTGCCATTCCGGCTGCATTAATAGGAGCATTGTTGGCATTAAACTTGTCAATGAGTAGTTTGAGTTTATTTGCTCTTTTAGGTTTAATTATGTTGATGGGTCTGGTAGTTAAAAACTCCATTTTGATTGTCGATTTTGCCGGTCAGCTTAAAGCACGCGGTTTAGAAACTCGTGAAGCTTTAATTGAAGCAGGTAAAGAACGGATGCGCCCTATTTTAATGACCACTTTTGCTATGGTTATCGGTATGATACCTATTGCTATTGCCAAAGGTACCGCAAGCGAGTGGAAAAACGGTTTGGCTTGGGTTATTATCGGTGGTTTATTATCATCATTAATGCTAACAGTGTATTTAGTGCCCGTAATATATTATTTGGTTGATGTAGCTAAGGCAAAATTAAATAAACTGTTTGCAAAAAAGTAATTTTTCATAATAATTGGTAATTTTTGGTTAGTTATTCCATTGTTATCTGTAAATTAGACCAATATTTTTGAAGTAGAAAAATGTAGGAGGAAGAATTTAAAGGTATAATTCATTTGTAACAATGGTTTGTTATCAATTATGGATTGCTTGGTTTAACAATCAAGCAATCCTTTTTAAAAATAAAGTTTATGTATAAAAATTTTTTAATAATACTAGGTATGGCATTAGTCGTATCTCTTCAATCTTTTACAACACAAGATGGTTTTACTTTGAAAGTAAAAGTGTATGATTTGAAAAACTCAGATGGACAAGCTGTAATAATGCTATACAATAAAGACGGTAGCATACCGGACAAAACATTTACACATTTCTATAAAAAGAAAGTAGTAAAAATTGACAATAAAACGGCTTATGTCGAATTTTACAATATACCCAAAGGTAAATATGCAATTAATTTTTTTCATGATGAAAATAGTAATAATAAGTTAGATAAAGGCTGGATGGTTCCCAAAGAAGGTTTTGGTTTGTCAAATTTTAAAAAGGTAAGTCTATTTAATAAACCTAATTTTAAACGTGCCGGTTTTATGTTAAATCAAGATAAATTAGTAAAAATTAAAACCATTTATATGTAGTCATATTATCAATAAAAAAACAAATCAAATGAAAACAAAAGTCTTATTACTAGCTGTTTTATTATCAAGTATATCAATAAGTTGTAATGAAACAGCAAAATCTGATAAATCGGAAAAAAGCAAAGAAAAAAATACGGAAACAGTTCAGACACAAATTAGTGCAGAAACTTATGAGATGTTAAAAACAAATTGTTTTAATTGCCATTTCGAAAAACCAAGTCCTGCTAATAAAGATAAAATGATTGCACCACCAATGCTCAGAATGCAAGAGCATTACAAACCCGCGTACAGCAAAAAAGAAGATTTTGTAAAAGCAGTTGTCGATTATGTAAACAATCCATCCGAAGATAAAACAATGATGCCCGGAACCGTTAAAAAGTTCGGACTAATGCCTAAACTCGTTTTTAATCAAGATGATTTGCAAAAAATGGCTGAGGCTCTTTACGATATTGATTTTGGTAAGTTTGATAAAAAATTATTAGGTCATAAAAACACTAAATTATCGGCAGATAAAAAGGTCAAACTAAGCAAGAAGGCAATGCAACAAATTGCACAAATGATTACAAAAATGAAAACTTTTAAAAGCAATGATATTACGGCATATAATCAATTAGGAAAAGATATATTTAATCTCTCAAAAAACATAATGCTTGATAAGTCTTATTCAAAAGAAACATTTGATCAAATTCATAATTTTTTTCAAAGTTCAGAAGACGACATGCATAAATTGATGGAAGTAAAATCTGTTGATAAAGCCAAAGAATTACTTGTTGGTTTACAAGAAAAACTTAAAACGTATAATCAATATTTTGAGTAATACCAATCAAATAGCAACAACGCAGATAAAACCGGTTATTATTTAATCGGTTTTTTTTTTGACAATATCAAATCAAATAATACGTTTTAGCAGTAAATGCTACTGATGAGAAAACTTATTTTTATATTTTCCTTGCTTCTTTTGGCAAATTGTAAAAAAGAAAAATCTGACGAAACTAATTTTTTCTCAGCTTATAATCAACGTGCATTTAATATGGGTTTTACCACTTGGC
>CAZSBI010000181.1:0-6444 GCA_964604735.1 uncultured Flavobacteriaceae bacterium
CAATCTATTTTTAACGCAGCAATGGTTTTGGTTAGCCCCGGCGACGAGGTTATTCTACCTTCACCCTTTTGGGTTAGCTATGTCGAAATAACCAAATTAGTCGGTGGTATTCCGGTGCCTGTCAAAACAACTATCGAAAACGATTTTAAGATGACGCCCGAGCAGTTGGAAAAAGCTATTACGCCCAAAACAAAACTGATGATTTTTAACACGCCTAGCAATCCGAGCGGCTCTGTTTACAGCAAAGCGGAATTGCAAGCCTTAGGCGAAGTGCTTAAAAAACACCCTAATGTATATGTCATTGCTGATGAAATTTACGAATACATCAACTTTACAGGCAGTTTTTCAGGTTTAGCCGAAATTGACGAAATCAAAGAACGAATTATTACCGTAAATGGCGTATCCAAAGCTTTTGCCATGACCGGTTGGCGCGTTGGATATATGGCAGCACATCCTACCATTGCCAAAGCTTGCGCCAAAATACAGAGTCAGGTTACTTCCGGAGCCAATTCTATTGCACAAAAAGCTGTAATTGCCGCCCTAGACGGAAGTAAAGAAAAAATACAATATATGATTGATGCCTTTGACAAACGACGTCATTTGGTATATAATTTGCTTAATGATATCGACGGATTTAAGGTAAATATGCCCGAAGGTGCATTCTATTTTTTTCCTGATGTTTCATTTTTCTTCGGAAAAACATTTAACGGATATAAAATAAACAATGCCACTGACTTGTCGATGTATTTGTTAGAAGAAGCCAAAGTGGCCACCGTAACCGGAGAAGCTTTTGGCAATCCCGAATGCTTGCGTTTTTCGTATGCAACATCCGAAGAAGAACTAATCGAGGCTTTTGCAAGGGTAAAAAAAGCCTTGCAAGTCTAAAAATAAAACAATGGGTATAGATGTAAAACCATATAAAGAGAAGGATACAAGCCGAAAAGAACAAGTTACCGAGATGTTTGACAACATATCCGGAAATTATGATTTTATGAATCGGATAATGACTTTTGGTATTGATGTCAAATGGCGCAAGAAAGTAGTAAAAATGGTAGCCGAAACCAAGGCTGAAAAAATACTCGATATTGCCACCGGCACCGGCGATTTTGCCATTATGCTTGCCGATATTAAACCTAAAAAAATTGTCGGACTTGATATATCGTCTGGAATGCTCGAAATTGGTAAGCAAAAAGTCAAAGAAAAAGGTTTAGATAATTTGATTGAAATGGTTTTAGGAGATTCTGAAAAATTACCCTTCGATGATAATTCTTTTGATGCAGTAACCGTTGGATTTGGTGTGCGAAATTTTGAAAACCTTGACAAAGGTCTCAGCGAAATATATCGGGTACTTAAACCAAAAGGTATTTTTGTGGTTTTAGAAACCTCTCAGCCCGATAAATTTCCGTTTAGACAAATTTACAAGTTTCACTCAAAATATATTATTCCGCTTTTGGGTAGTTTGTTTTCAAAAGACAAAAAAGCTTATGAATACCTGCCCGAATCTGCCGATGCTTTTCCGTACGGCGAAGCTTTCAACAATATTTTAGTGAAAAACAAGTTTATATCTGTACAAAATAAACCCCAATTTTTTGGTGCCGCAACCATTTATAAAGCTTTTAAGTAATCAATAAAATTATATCACAATAATGAAACATACACAAATAAAAATATTAGTCGTTTTATTCTTATTTTTTGGACTTAGTTTGCAAGCACAATACACAGATGATATTCCTAAAAACAGACCGTTCTTTGATAAGAAAAAAGTCTCTTGGGGTTATTATTTTGGTATGAATTTTTACGATTTTAAAGTGGCATTTGACCAACCCTACGAACATATGTATGTAGAATCCAATCCGGGTTTTCAGGTAGGAATGGTTGGTAACATCAACTTAAATGCCAGTTTTAGTATTAGAACAACGCCGGGCATTTACTTTACTAATCGTAAATTGATATTTAGAAATTTGACTACAATGCGTGATAGCGTCAGAGACTTGACTTCAAACTATGTTCAAGTTCCTATCTCGTTGAAATTCAACACAATAAGATACGGAAATATTCGTCCGTATATAACCGGAGGCATTGTTTATGCTTACAATATTAATTCTTGGGAAGACTCTCGAAATGATAATTCGGCAGGACATTTCAGAATGCGTTCAAATGTATTTATGTACGAGATTGGTTTTGGCTTAGAAATGTATCTATTCTATTTTAAGTTTACACCAAGCATCAAAGGTATTTTCTCATTACAAGACGAAATGATTCCGGATATTGACCCAAACAGTCCGTGGACAAATCATATAGAATCGGTTAAGACTCGAGGGGTATTTATCAATCTAACTTTTGAATAATATGTCTATAAAAATAACAGAACAATTGGATTATCAAGACTTTATGGAAGTTAATTTTCCACATGTTTTGCAAGCTTTTTATACCAAAAAAATGGTATTGATAAATATAATTTTTGCTTTGATGTTTTTAGCTGCGACAATATATATGTTTACGCAAAGCATCAAAAATGGTGTCGAAATTGGAGGAGTACACTACGGCTATGTTTTTTTTACTTTGGTATTTTCTTTTCTTTCCATATATATAAGCAAAAGAGAGAAAATAGTATATCAAAAATTGGTAAATGACATCAATAATTTGCAAACAACTTACGAATTTTCGGAAACCGGCATCAGAGTCGAAAACAAAGTTACGCAGCTCAGTTATCATCGAAATGAAATAAAAACGATTGAAGAATTAGACAAATGGTACGTTTTTTACTTTAAAAATCAAGAAAAACTGACAATCTACAAGCCTAATTTAGGCAAAAATGAAGATGAATTTAGAAAATTATATAAACTATAATTATCCATGAATCAATTTTCGAGACAAATACTTAAATCTTACAAACAACATCAATGCCGCTACGCTTAGTCCGGTAAGCAATCCATACCAAATACCCATTGCACCGTAGGTTTGGCTCATATACAAACTAATAGGCAAACCAATTAACCAGTACGCTATAAAGGTTATAAAGAAAGGGTAAATTACATCTTGCAATCCGCGTAAGGCTCCTTGTAAAACTACTTGAAATCCATCGGATATTTGAAAAAGTCCTGCTACTATTAACAATTTAACTGCCAAATCATATACTTGTTCTGCTTCTGCTATTTTTTGAGGGTCTGCGTAATTATTATCTAAGTAAATCCAAGGCAACTGATATCTAAAAATAATTAATACTGCGGTAAAAAATAATTCAAATAAGAATACTTGCAAAAAAATAGATTTGGCAATACGTTTCATCTCAACAAAATCCTTCTTTCCTTTTTGATTTCCTACACGCACAGTTGCCGCAACCCCAAAACCTATAAAAACCATAAAAGTTAACGATGCCATTTGCTGTGCAATTTGGTTGGCAGACTGACTGATAGCGCCCAATGTACCCGCAATCCAAACAGTAGCGGAAAAAATACCCATTTCGAAAACGCCTTGAAAACCGGAAGGAATACCAAGATATAATATTCTTTTTATCATTGGTTTTGAAATAAGATATGTTCCCAATCCCTGCAAATATTCGGTGGTTGCAGATTTATAACGCAAATAGTACCAAATAACGATCAGCATAATAACTCGTGAAATCAGTGTGCCGTAAGCCGCTCCGTAGATACCCATTTTAGCAAAACCAAAGTGTCCGAAAACCATTCCGTAGCTCAATATTATATTGATAACATTAGAAATAACAGTAGCAATCATAGGGTAGGTAGTACGTGACAAACCATCAGAAAATTGTTTGTATGCTTGGAAAATCATCACAAAAAACAAAGAAACTCCAACAATACGCACATAAGGTATCGCCAATTCTATAACCTCGGGTGGCTGCTTGGCTATGGATAATAGTTGCGGAATGAACAAGGTAATTATGACCATTAAAATTCCTAAAATTGTATGCAATAACAAACCGTTATACAATACTTTTTTGAGTCTGTATGATTTGTTGGCGCCAATTGCTTCTGAAACTAGTGGTGTAATCGCATAAGAAAAACCAATACCAAAAGACATCACAAAAAATATAGCCGAATTTGCCAACGATACAGCCGCCAGATTTATGGGGTCTAACTTGCCGACAAAAATATTATCTGCCAATCCAACTAAAATATGCCCTAAAAAACCAAGCATTACCGGAGTTGCAATTTTCAGATTTTCGCTAAATTCTTTTGTGTATTTCTTCAACATTATCCTTACCTAAAAAGTGTGCAAATGTACAATAAATATTTATTTAAAAACATATTAAAGAAAAGAAGCGTTTTCTATTTATTAAATATTCTTTATCAAAAGAGCGTTTTTATTAAACATAAGAAAAAATTACGCGCCTAATTAATTAATTTTTAAGATATTATCACAAATGCATACTGTAATTTTTTATATTTTTGTCAAGCACATAAACAAAAAAATAAATTATGAAAAGATTACACATTTTATTTATCACATTGATAATTGTTAGTTCTTTCTCAAATTGTAAAAAGGAAGACGAGCAGTTAAATCCTAAAAAAGAACAATATGCATTTGCTATCAACTATACGGCTACTTGGTGTGGTTATTGTGGAAGTTGGGGAGCGCCTCTTATTCATGACATGTACAACATTGACAGCAATAAAGTTATAGCTATAACTGCACACGCGAATGGCGATCCTATGCATAACCATGACTTATACTATACCTTTGGAAGCAACGACCAGCGTCCAACTAATGGTGGAATTCCCGCATTTTGGGTAGGAGATTCTAAGACAACCGATCAAAACGCTGTAAATACTTTGCTTAATAAAGATGTTTTAGCCGGAATGGATATGAAGTCGAGTAAAAAAGACGGAAAAATGAAAGTAGATGCACAAGTCAAATTTTTTGAAGCCGGCTCGGGTGAATACTATTTATCAATTCTTATATTAGAAGATGGTATTGCCGGTGGCAACTCCGCTCCAAGCAATTATCAACAAAACGGCACGAGTGATTCTGACTACAAACATGATTTTGTGTTAAGAGCTTCTCATGTTCAAGGAAACTCTTACGGCGAATTAATTGCAACTGACCCTGCAAAAGACAAAACTATTGATGTGTCAGCAGAAATCACTATTGACAGCACTTGGGACAAAGTATATACTGTATTGCTTTTATGGCATAAAAATGCTAATGGTTTTTATGAATTTGTAAATGCTTACAGATAAACCACTTAGAAACAATATAATAATAACACAGCTCTTTGCAGCTGTGTTTTTTTTGACATAAAAGAAGAGCTGTCACTTTGTGACAGCTCTTGCAAACAAACCAAATAACCAATAATTCTCACTACTTCACTAGTTCATAGTGAGTCTTACTAATTGTCTTATGTAGATTTTTTAATCTACCCGGACGCATATATTGAATATAGTTTTGTCCTTCAAATTCGTATAAATTGTTTGTGTTAAAGTTGATTAATCTTATTCTGTGGTCATTTAATATTACCAAATCGAAATCTTCTTGCGAATTGTCAATATAATATCTTAGCACTAATTCTTTTACATCTTCTACAGAAGAATTATATACATCATAATTGCCGGTATAATCCCATTGTATTGATGCAGCCGGTGTATTGGGAGCCATTTCAGAAGTTTGAAAAGTATTTGTGTTTCCGTCAACATAAAAAGCTAAGTGATTTTCTCCTGCAAAAACAGCACCGGGTTGCGATAAATCTTCATAAACTTTTGACCATGCTTCAAATTCTTGTAAAAAGTAGCTTATATTTTCGTAAAATAGCTTATCATAATCGAAATGATTTTTTTGATAACCTACTAATAAATACTTAACATTTTCTGCTCTATTAAATAGTTCAATCTCGTTGTTTGATAATTGCCTGACTTCAAAAGCAACGACACCATCTATAGCATGAGCTATTTCTACAATACCATCATAATCAAACGATTGATAAGAACCTACATTGATGCCATATCCATTTCCGGTAACGCCAATACCTACAATATTATTGTTGGCAAAAACAGTTCCGTTATACATAAAACTGATTGTAAAAGCCCTTGACATAAATGGTATATCACCTGTTCCTGTGGTTCTATCAATATCGACATACCATAAATCGTAAGATTGTAACGTTTGGTTTAAACTTTGTGGATTATCGTAAGTTTCGTAATGTTCTTCTATGGTACAAGACGAAAAACTTAGTGTTAGCAATAAAAACGATAGTATGTATAATGATTTTTTCATAACAGCTTTAAACTTGCAAAGAATGTGCCATAATTTTTGCAGTAGCATTAATTCACAAAAAAACACTTAACCAAGTAGCCGGTTAAGTGTTTAAAATATTGCAAAAATTTGATAAAACTTATTCTTTATGAATCACTTTATCAATTTTTTTATTCATCATTTGTTGTTTCTTTTGCATCATTTCGTTTGGCGCTAAGTATTTTTGCGAGG
>CAZSBI010000182.1:0-3625 GCA_964604735.1 uncultured Flavobacteriaceae bacterium
AGCGATGTTAAGATTGAAGCCGTTGACTTGGCAAATGCCAGCTTACACAAAAGTAGCGGGCGTCTTACTTGGAAAGTAGATTTGGCACCCTATCAGACTAAGAAAATTGTTTTTTCGTTCAATATTAAGGTGCCTAAAAATAAATCGTATTTAATTGACGGCATCGATGACACTAAAATTATGTCGCCAAGATTTTTTTAAGAATAAATTATTTTAGAATTCACCGAAAATATCAGAAGTACTTAACTTTGTTAATTGGTATTTTAGGTGTTTTTCGGTGAATTTTATTTTAAGCGTTCTACTTTTTCAACCCCTTCAATATTATTGATATCTTTGATGACTAATTTAAGGTGATCGGTGTTTTTGATATACAAGGAGATATATCCTTCGAACATATTGGCTTGCGATTTTAGGTTAATACTTTTCATATCCAGCATTTCGTCATCGGTAATTAGGCGAGTGATATCTTTTGCCATACCCGGACGGTCAAATCCCGAAATTTTTAGTTTGACGACAAAATCGTGTTTTGAGGAGTCAATCCAACGAGCTGTCAGTATGCGATAGGCATAATTAGAATGCAAACTCAAAGCATTGGGGCAGTCTTTTTTGTGCACTTTTATACCTTCGGTAATGGTGGTAAACCCAAAAATTTCGTCACCCGGAATCGGGTTGCAACAATTGGCCAATTTATAATCGAGTTGTTGTTCGTCAGCGCCAAAAACAATGGTGTCGTAATTGAGTGTAATTTCTTCTTGAACAGGCTGAAAACCAGAAGGCTTACGGCGTAATTTTTTCTTAAAGAAATCAAACAACACATTAGATTTGGCTTCGGCAAAGTTTTTAAGCATTTTGTTGTCAATAATACCTGCGCCTACGTTATAAAACAAATCTTTGCTTGTTTTCAGGTTGAAAAAATTGACCAAATTATTGATAGTAGTATCGCTAAATTTTAGTTTGAGTTGTTTTAATTTTCGGTGTAAAATTTCCTTGCCCTCATCTATTATTTCTTTCTGTTCTTGCTTTAAATATGCTTTAATTTTAGCTTTTGCGCGTCCTGTTTTGACAAAATCGAGCCAGTTGAGTTTCGGATTTTGATTAGGCGAAGTAATGATTTTGACCACATTGCCACTTTGCAAATTATGATTGAGCTGTACCAATTTGCCGTTGACAATAGCGCCGCGACAATGCGAGCCCACATCGGTGTGAATGGCATAGGCAAAATCTAAGGGCGTAGCGCCTTTGGGCAGCGAAATAATATCGCCGGTGGGTGTTAGTACAAAAATTTCTTTGGCAAACAGGTTGAGTTTAAAATCCTCGATAAATTCTACGGCATTATCATCTTGATTTTCGAGCAAATCTTTGAGTTTGTTTAGCCAACCCTCAATACCTATTTCTTCGTTGCTTCCGTGCTTGTATTTGTAATGAGCGGCGTAACCTTTTTCGGCAATTTCGTTCATTCTTTGCGAGCGTATTTGCACTTCGACCCAACGTTTTTCGGGTCCCATAACAGTAGTGTGCAGTGCTTCGTATCCGGTCGATTTGGGCTGCGAAATCCAATCGCGCAATCGACTCGGATTGGGTTTAAAATGGTCGGTAACTACCGAGTATATTTTCCAAGCCAAAAACTTTTCGTTTTTTCGGTCAGATTTGAAGATAATTCGGATAGCAAATTTGTCATAAACCTCTTCAAAACTTACTTTTTTGGTTTTAATTTTTCGATAAATAGAAAAAATAGATTTAAAACGCCCGATAATTTCAAAATTAAGTCCTTCGGATTTTAAAGAATCTTGAATAATGCCCGTAAAGGTGTCGATATACTTATTTTGTTCATCTTCCGAGGCTTTTATTTTGCTTGCAATCTCTTTATAAATTTCGGGTTCGGTATATTTTAGGCTTAAATCTTCTAACTGCGTTTTGATGGAATACAAGCCCAATTTGTGTGCCAGCGGTGCGTAAATATACAGGGTTTCGGAGCCTATTTTTTCTTGTTTATGCTTGGGCATACTATCCATAGTTTGCATATTGTGCAATCGGTCGGATAGTTTGATTAAGATCACGCGGATATCTTCGTTTAGGGTCAGAATCATTTTTCTAAAATTCTCTGCCTGCAAGGAGTGATCCTTATCGCTTTTGAGTTTCTGAATTTTGGTTAATCCGCGTACAATCCGGCTGATTTTTTCGCCAAACATTTCATAGATCTGTTCGTGTGTAATTTCGGTATCTTCTACTACGTCGTGTAGCAAAGCAGCCGCTATGGAAACAGCGCCCAATCCGACTTCTTGGGCAACAATTTTGGCTACGGCAATTGGGTGAAAAATATACGGTTCGCCCGACTTTCTGCGTTGTCCGTCGTGTGCCTCAGTAGCCACATTATAAGCCTTGGTGATAAGCTTAACATCTTCGTTATCAAGCCTTTGGTAATTAGAGTGCATTAAGTCGTCAAATGCAGCTTGTATCTGCACTTGTTCTTGTGGGCTGTAGTCGGTTTTCTTTTTCATAGTCAAAGGCGTTAAACGGACAAAATTAACAAAATTATTCAAAGTCTGTTAAGTTTTTATTAACAGTTTTTTTGTCAAATAAAAACAAAACTAAGGACTCCCGACTTCCGACTTCGGTCTCCCGACTTCCGACTTCGGTCTCCCAACTTCCAACGCACTTTAACCTTTTACCTCGTTCCTTTTCCCTCTCCCTCATAAGCAATCAGCAGGCTAAGCATTTCACTATAAGATTTGATTCCGGATTTTTGTTTATTCATTTTCAGATAAGCATCATAAGTTGACGAGAAATCGATGGGGAATTGATGTGTTTTGCTAAATTGGAATGCTTCCGAATAGTTTTTTAAAATGCCTTTATTTACTTTTTTAATATAGATTTTATACATATCCTTGTCGGCTTTTCGCATTTCTATCAGGCAATAATACAAGGCGTCAATATATGCCGAATACCGAAAATAGGGGTCAGGATTGTGTGAAGCGCTCAGGTAACCCAAAAAATTGGCTTCGTCCTCGGGGGCATAGCCCAACTGATGTGCTATTTCGTGCGAAGCAATTGAAGGTAAAAATATTTTTGGGTAAATCTTATTAATTTGCGCCTCGCCCGAAAAAGGGTTCAGGTAGCCGCTAACGCCCATATACGAAATGGGTTTGCTCAACAATGAAGGCTTTTCGCAAGGCACAGTATATTTTTGCCCTATAATATTTTCTATCTGTACATACCCTTCTTCGGCTTTCTTGATAATTCTTTCAATTCCGTACGGAATTTCGACTGCCAGACTATCATTTTGCGCCAATTGCAACTGCAAACTATTCGATTTATCAATCATTTTGTCGGTGATGTCTTGCAGTTGTGTCATCGTATATTTTGTCTCCGAAATGTTTAATTGCTTAGCCAAAGGCTCTCTAAAATAATTAAAGCCCCAAGACAGGTAAAAAACCCAAACAATTTGCAACAAATAAGTTGATAATTGTGTCAGATACAGCATCGGAGTTTTAATATTTCTAAAAACCTGAAAGATTAAAAAAACGAGATAAGTAAAACCAAAAATGTAAATAATATCACCTGCCGAAAATGGAAAAAACCGGAAAAACCAACGGTTTACAATGGCTATAACCGGATAGATATTTTG
>CAZSBI010000183.1:0-5807 GCA_964604735.1 uncultured Flavobacteriaceae bacterium
TTTTTCTTCTTATTTTTTTAATAAAACGAAATACATCAAAAAGAAATAATTGTATATTTGCCAAACTATAATCAAAATTCAATTAAAATTAAACCAAAAAGATGAAAAAATTATTATTACTATTGGTAGCTGTAACATTTATGACTTCTTGTCAGAAAGAAGTGAAAACGGCATTTGTAGAAACAGAGACTATTTTTAAAGAATATAAAGGCGTCAAAGCCCAAGAAGAAGTTTTTAAACAAAAACAAGAAGCTTTTCAGAAAAAATATGAGGAATTGGTAAAGCAATGGCAAAAAGAAGTAGCTGATTTTCAACAAAAATTGCCTAAAATGCCAAAAGCAAAAGCACAACAAATGGATCAACAGTTGTATATGAAACAACAGCAAATCCAACAAATGCAACAGCAAGAAAGCGCTGCTATTTCTGACGTTATGCAGAAACAAACGGATTCAATAATCAATAAAGTATATGATTTCTTAGCAGAATATGGCAAAAAGAATGGTTACAAATATATTTATGGCAAAAATAAATCGGGCGGATTGATGTATGGCGAAGCCACAGCTGATATTACAGCCGATGTGCTAAAAGCCTTAGATGCCGATTTTGACGGTGCCGAAAAAGAAGTAAGCAAAGAGACTGAGAAGGAAGAGAAAAAAGAAGAAAAGAAATAAGATTTTTTTAATCATATTGATACAAAGAGATGTTGCGAGATGTAGCGTCTCTTTTTTTTAATGCTTTACCGACAAGATTTATTATCTTTGTTTTACCAAAATTAATACTATGCTAAAAATTCAGCAAGAACCATACAATCAAGAAGTCTCGGACTGTCTGCTTCAAAAGAAAGAAATAAAACTGTTTGTCAAACGCGAAGATTTGTTGCACGAACATATTTCGGGCAATAAGTTTAGAAAATTGTATTACAATATGATTGCAGCCAAAGAAAAAGCTTATGACACGTTGCTTACTTTTGGCGGTGCGTTTTCTAATCACATTGCGGCTACGGCTGCTGCCGGAAACGAGTATGGATTTAAAACCATTGGTGTAATTAGAGGAGATGAGTTGGGAGAAGATTTAGCAAAAACACTAGCGCACAATCCGACGCTAAGATTTGCCCAAGAGCAAGGAATGCGTTTTCACTTTGTAACAAGAGCGCAGTACAGACAAAAAACAACGGCGACATTTATCAAAAATTTATATCAATTGTTCGGACAATTTTATTTAGTCCCCGAAGGAGGTACAAATCAGTTGGCGGTAAAAGGAACAGAAGAAATATTGACAAAAAACGATGCTGAGTTTGACTATATCTGTTCTGCAATAGGTACAGGCGGAACAATAGCCGGCATTATCAACAGTGCCTTACCACATCAAAAAGTATTAGGATTTCCTGCATTGAAAGAAAACTTTTTACACAACGATATTCAAAAATATGTACATCAGGACAATTGGACACTCATCAGAGATTACAATCGAGGCGGTTTTGGCAAAATAGATGCCGAGTTGGTCGATTTTATCAATATGGTCAATGATTTACACAATTTGCCTTTAGACCCTGTTTACACCGGAAAAATGATGTTTGGAATTATAGATTTGATCAAAAAAGACTATTTTCCAAAGGGTTCAAAGATACTCGCCATACACTCCGGCGGCTTACAAGGACGGCTCGGAATGAATTTTAGATTACAGAAAAAAGGAATGTCACTGATAAAATTGTAAATAATTAGCAAAAAAATGCTATTTTTGTAAAATAAATTGAGCATTTTATTTGTTCAATAAAATATTTATAATATGAAAAAAACATTTCTTTTTAGCCTTATAACCATATTAGTTATGAGTAGCTGTGGTTCATCAAAAAAAACAGCAAGCACAAAAAAAGTAGAAAAATCTAAAGAAACAGTTAAGGTTTCGGAAACTGTAAAAACGCAAACTTCCGGCGAAGAATTAGATTTTAATGTGTTGAAATACATCGCCAAATTTAAAGATATCTCTAAAAAAGAAATGAAAGATTACGGCGTGCCTACCAGTATTACGTTGGCGCAAGGCATATTAGAATCTCAAAGCGGTAATAGCGATTTGGCAATTAACGGAAACAACCATTTCGGTATAAAATGTCATAAAAATTGGCGAGGACAAACCATTTACCACGACGATGACGAAAGTCAAGAATGTTTTAGAAAATATCTAAATCCGGAAGAATCGTTTAAGGACCATTCTCAGTTTTTAGCCACACGCAAACGATATGCTTTTTTGTTTAGATTGCCCAAAACCGATTACGAAGCTTGGGCAAGAGGGCTAAGAAAAGCCGGCTACGCCACCGACCCAAGTTATCCTGAAAAGTTAATCTATATTATCGAAAAATACGATTTGAGCAAATTTGATAATGAAGTGCTCGAAAGTATGAGTGTAAAAGTGGACAAAAGCGATGACTTAGACAGTAATAAAAAGAAAAAATTTGTTTACGAAGTAAAAGAAGGAGAAACGCTGTTTACTATTTCGCAAAAATACAATATACCGGTTAAAGATATTCAACGTATCAATAACCTAAACGATTTTGATATTTACGAAGGACAGATTATTGTGCTTACAGAAAATGACGGTACGGAAGAAGCGTTAAATGAATCTAATATCTCGCTCGGTCAAAATAATCAGGAAAATACTACCGAAGAAACGCCTGAAACCCTTACAACAAAAAATGTAGATATAGCCTTAAATGAATCGGCAGACAATAACACGGAGAAAGTAATAGAAGAGGTGAGTGCTAATCAAGAAAATATTCAAAAATATACGGTAAAAGAAGGAGAAACTCTTTTTTCTATTGCCAAAGACAAAAATTTAGATATTGAAGATTTAAAAACAGCTAATAATTTGCTTGACAACAATATCAATGTCGGCGATGTAATTGTTATTCCGCTTGATAAGGTCAAAAAAGAGGTAGAAACACCGGCAAAAACAGTTGTTGATGAGACAGTGGACGATAAGCAATATCATATTGTACAGCCCAAAGAAACTTTGTATCGCATTCATATAAACTATGGCGTCTCTATTAAGAAACTCAGAAAACTTAATAATTTAAAAGGAAATTATATCAAAGTAGGACAGAAATTGCGAATAAAATAAAGCTTTTCTTATTCTTCGTCTTCTTCATACCAAGAAGCATATTTGATATAGCTGTCGGCAATACGTTTTATTTCACCCTCGATTAGTTCGGGGCTGATATCTTTGATTTTGACTGCCGGAATACCGGCGTAAATACTACCGCTTTTGACTATAGTACCTTTGGTAACCACAGAGCCTGCGGCAATAATGCTGTTAGATTCTACTACAACATCATCCAAAATAACGGCATTCATACCAATCAGTACGTTGTCTTTGATTGTGCAACCGTGTACTGTGGCATTGTGTGCAATAGATACATTGTTGCCGATATTGGTCGCTGCTTTTTTATAGGTGCCGTGTATTACTACACCATCTTGTATGTTGACTTTGTTGCCTATTTTGATATAATTGACATCGCCACGTAGTACGGCACTATACCAAACACTACATTGATTGCCCATAGTTACCGAGCCGATTATTACGGCATTTTCGGCAATAAAACAATCGTTTCCAAACTGTGGACTTACACCATTTAGCTTTTTAATAATAGACATTTTTGATCGTTTTTTGTTTTTCGAAATATTCGGCAAGAGCTTTTTGCCAAGTTCTCGGTTGAATATTAAATGTTTTTATAGCTTTTTGTTTGCTCAATACTGAGTATTTTGGTCGTATTGCCGGCGTCCAATATTGTTTGCTGTCAACAGGTAATACTTTTTTGTCGATGCCTGTATTTTTTATTATTTCTTGGGCAAAATCGAACCAAGAAGCCTCACCGCTATTGCTAAAATGATAGGTGCCGTAGCGTCGTTTTTTTTGTGTTACTATTTGCAAAATAAAATCGATCAGATCGACTGCATAAGTAGGAGTTCCTACTTGGTCTGCTACTATTTTTAAAGGTTTTTCTTTGGTTGCTAAATCTGAGATGGTTTTAACAAAATTACGATTGTAATGCGAGTATAACCAAGAGGTGCGAATAATGTAATAGCGCCATAAATATTTTTTTATAATTTCTTCGCTTAAATATTTGCTTTGTCCGTAATAATTGATTGGAAAAGCCTCGTCTGTTTCCAGATATGGTGTATTTTTGTTGCCGTCAAATATATAATCTGTTGAAATATGAATTAAGTTGGTATCATATCTTTGGCATACTTTTGACAGTCCTTCTACTGCTTTTACATTGATGTTAAAACATTTCTTTCTTTGCATTTCGGCAAGATTTACATCGGTATAGGCGGCAAAATTGAAACAATAATCGAATTTGTTGTTTCTAAAAATCCTGTTAATAGCCGTTTTGTCTTCAAGGTCGAGTTCTTGGATATCGGTAAAATGAAAATTGAAGCTATTGGAATGTGGGGACTCTTGTAATGTTCTACCCAATTGGCTATTGGCTCCGGTTACTAAAATGCTAATTTTATCATTCATATCACATCTATTATTTTCTTAAATAAAGGTTGTTTTTTATCTTTTTCGGATAGTATAATTTTAGACAAATCAAATTGCCAGTCAACAGATAGTTCAGGGTCATTATATAATATTCCGCCTTCGCTTTCTTGGTGATAATAATTATCGACTTTATAGTAAAACAGCGTATCGTCCTCTAAACATAAATAGGCGTGCGCAAAACCACGCGGTACAAACAGTTGTTTTTTGTTTTTATCGTTTAGTTCAATCGAGAAATGTTGTCCGAAGGTCTTTGAGTCTTTTCTAATATCGATTATAACATCCAGCACGGCGCCTTGTAATACGCTTACCAATTTTGCTTGTGCGTGTCTGCCTTTTTGAAAATGAAAACCACGCAAAGCACCTTTGTCAGACTTAGCCAAGTTGTCCTGAACAAAGTGTATTTGTTTGCCGGTTTGTGCTACAAAGTTTTCTTTGTTAAAAAACTCGTAAAAAAAACCACGCTTGTCTTCAAAAACCTTTGGTTCTATGACAAAACTGCCTTTTAAATTCGTTGGAATAATTTTCATTTACTTTATGCTTCTTTTTCTTGTTTATACTTGTTTAGATATTTGTTAAAATCAATAATAAATAAAACTAAAAACACTAATAAAATGGCTAAGAAAGGATATTTAACAAATGGATTTTTTAAAATTCCATAATCTTTTTCGCCGTATTTAGGAAAATTATTTTTGAGTTGTAAGATATGGTTAAATCTATTCAATTTTTGCGAAACTTGTTCTAATTGTTTTAATATATCAGAACGTTTTCCAAACAAATCGTAGGCTGCTTCGGGACCTCTGATTTGATCGTTACTCACTACTATGTTTGTTGCTCCGCTACTTTGTTTCTTAGCATTGTCGAGCAATACTTTGTTGTAAACGTTTCGGAGCGAATCTATGTCGGCTAATGATTTTAGCGTAATATTTTTGTTTGTGTTTAGAGCATATATATAGTTTTCTTTTCTTTCTTTCAGCAATGAATTTTGATTTAAAATATCAGCAAAATGTTGATTGAGTTTGCTAAAAACCGTCGGGGTTGTGCCTCGCACAGTAACCAACCAATAATTATACAAATTTTCGTTTGTTTTAATAGTATTTTTATAATCTTTGAATTTGATATAATTATGCATTGTCGTGTCCATTTTGGACAGATAATCATTGTAGTTTTCGAGCAGATATACATCGTTCATTTGAGGCTCCATTTTAAAACTCACAATGTTTTTTGCTTCATCATTTTCGATATTCAGTTCCTTTGACAATAATTCAAATTTA
>CAZSBI010000184.1:0-9363 GCA_964604735.1 uncultured Flavobacteriaceae bacterium
GATGAGTGATATTTTTTTACCATTCAATTATATGCAACAAACGCAAAGAAATTGTGCAAACTTTAAAAAAATATCAATATACCGACTGCTTTGTTACATATATTACCAATTTACTAAAATATTTTTATATTATTGCAAAATCAATTAGTTTATAATTAATCTAAATAATATATTATGAGAATTACCGGAATGCGCTACGGCGCAGAAGTACTCAAACTGGCAGGTTTTCCTATTTCCGAAATATTGCCTCCCAATGCTCGATTAGACGAGATAGAACGATTATTGCATAAAAGAGGCAAAATTGTAGTCAAACCCATTTTTTACGGTGGCGTTGGCAAAAAAGGTAAAGCCGGATTGGTCAAAATTGTCGATTCGGGCGTAGCAGCTATCGAGGCAAAACGCCAATTGTTTTTTGCCGAACATAGTTTTCATAACGAAAAAGTTGTGGCAAAAGGGGTTACTTTCGAAGAGTTTATCCCTTCCGAATACGAAGTATATTTTAATCTAAATGTTTCAACATTTACAAGAAGAGTAAATTTTACCATTTCTATTGACGGGGGTGTCGATATAGAAGATTTACCCGATGACCGAATTTACGAAGGTTCTTTTGATATGATTACCGGACTGAAAACTTATCATATTATCGATGCTTTGGCTTACCTAAAAGCACCACAAGATTTGGTGAGTCCATTGGTGAGAACATTGCCCTTGCTGTGGGATTTATACAACGATTATGGTTTTGTAACTTTGGAATTAAATCCTATTCGAATGGAGCGAAAAAACGGAAGATTACATCCGTACGCTTGTGATTTTAAAGGTATGTTAGACCAAGATAATCCGCAACACAAACGCTTGCAATTGCCCGAAGAAATATTTGAAACACATTTATCTGATTTCGAAATGGAAATCAACGAATTGCGAACATATCAGGGACAAAGCGATGTGGCGGTAATCAATCCGAAAGGTACTATTACATCATTTATGTTTGGTGGCGGTGCCAATAGTGCGGCAACCGAAATTTTGTCCGAACGCACTACTATTTCAAGTGATTTTGGGGGCAATCCTCCTTATGAAAAAATGTATCAAATTTCGCGCATCATCTACGATTATTGGCTCGAACAAAGCAATGTGTTGCTCATAATCGGTGGTAAAGCCAACAACACGGATATATATGTCACTTTTAAGGCGGCTTTTGACGCCCTCCGCGATTATTATGCTAAGCATCCTAAAAAAGAAATTTATGTCGTAGCCGGCAGAGGCGGACCAAACTTGATTCAAGGTTTTTCGTATGCGCGTGACATACTCGAAAACCTGCAAATTCCTTATCGTTTTTTTGGTTTCGATAGTTCTATGATTGATGTAATTCAGTATGCCGTCGAAATTGATAAATGGATGCAAGAAAATATGTTAAACCTAAAAAACAATTAATTATGCAAGCTTACGATATCAATCCATTACATTGTTTTGTAGGAACAAGTAATTTGACACAAATAGCCTCAAAAGACGATAAAGTTCTCATAATGAATATCTTGGGAAATGAAAGTCGGACAGTAACACCTATTTCACACGCTTTTTCCGGAGGCAATGTAGTTGCCGGTGTACAATACGGGCGCGCCGGAAAATTAGCCACACCGATTGGTGATATTCCCGTATATGGCAGATTGGCTGACGCCATAGAAAAACACGAGTTTAATACCGGTGTTATTTATTTGCCGCCTACTGCCGTTTATCATGCAGTTGCCGAATTGATTCATTACAACCCGAAGCTCGAAAAAATAGTTATTGTAACCGAAAAACTTAGCGTTAAAGACCAAATGCAAATTAGAGCTATTGCTCAATTCAATAAAATCAGTGTTTTTGGTGCCAACTCTTTAGGTGTTGCAGATGCGTGGAACAAAGTGCGTATCGGTGGCGGATTGGGTGGCGATAATCCCGAAGAATTGCTCAAAAAAGGAAGTGTAGCTATTCATAGTAATTCGGGTAATTTTAGCACAACTATTGCTACTTATATGAAAACCGAAGGCTTTGGAACTACTACTATTGTCAGTAGCGGAAAAGATAATATCATTCAGTTTTCATTGGCAGAATTTTTATATGCCGCCGAAAATGATGAACGTACCGAAGCAGTGGTTTTGTATGTAGAACCGGGTGGTTTTTACGAAAAAATTGCGCTTGATTTAATCCAATCAGGCGATTTAAAATTTACCAAACCCATCATAGTAACGGTTACCGGACGCTGGAAAGCTAAGCTATCGAGAGCCGTAGGACACGCCGGCGCTTTGGCAGGCTCAAATGACGATGCGCTATCCAAAGAAAAATGGTTTGACAGTTATTTCGGTACCGATGCTTTTGATGAAAATAACCCCGAAAATATAAGCGAAAAAGGTATTAGAGTTACTTCAATTCAGCATATTCCGCTTGCCTTAAAGGCAGTTTATGCCAAATTGGGCAAGCAACCTGATTTTCCCTCAGAAGGCGATTTGAGTCTAAAACCTTGGTATGCCAATGATATGGATTGGAATTTGCCGGATCATCTAAAAATTCCGCTTGTCGAAGCAATGCCGCCATATAACCAACAAATTACACAAGCCAATAAAGCCTTGGGTGCTACTTATTTAAGACAAAAAATGAGAAATGCTTCGGGAGCTTCAAAAATGGACGCCAAAACACATATTAGTGAGTTGCACAATGTAAAAGTAACCGAATTGTCAAACAATCCGATTGAAGAAAATATTTTGTTTGCCATCACCAAGCAAAAACCTAAAAATAGCGATTTGGAATTAATCAATTTTACCTTGAATTATTTGTCAAAATCACCCGAATCGCATTTTAATTTGGTGCAACAAGCCTTTGATGCCGGCGCAACACCCAATCAGGCATTGATGGCGCCTCTGGCAATGTTGGGACAAAATCAGCGCTTTGCAGATGCTAAAAAATATACCGAAAAATTTATTGGAATTTATAGCGAATTGGCTATCAGAAATATTGATAATCAAATAAATTGGGAAGATAAAACAGATCTGATAAACTCATTTTTTGATAAGAAAGATAATGGAAATAAAACAAGTCAAACCTTAATTAATGTCTTAGAAAATCACAAGGATAAAAGTAGTGTATTGCAATTGACGGCACATATTTTAAAGCATTATCAACTTTCAAATCCCGATGTATTTGTCTTATCCGGAATTATTTTTCATCTCACAGCTACTTCCTTGTTAAAGAAAAGTATTAGTCAACAAACAGCACAAAACGCTTACGAATATTTGAGTATTATAGCCAAAATATTTGTACTTGCGACAGTCGAAAAAGACAATAAATACATAAGCGCATTGATGCAAACGGCAGATGAAAAAATATTGTCGAAATCCTTTACCGAAACGGCATTTAAAGCCATATTTAACCGGGAAGCCGAATTGAGCGAGTTGCGCGAATTTTCGACCTTAGTAGGTGTCACTTTAACCAATGGTCCGGGCACAATTAGTGCCAAAGGCGCCAAAGAAAGTGTCAGTGCCAAAAACAATATTGCTACTGCATTTATGGGTTTCTTGGCCAATACCGGATTGGCACACGGAGGTAATGGATTTGAAGGAATTGAATTTCTGTTAGAAGCATTTTCCGAAGCAAATAAACAGTCTGACATCAAGCAATTGGCAAAAACGGCTGCTATTAATTTTGCCGAGCAAAAAAAACAAGCCAAAAAACAAGGTACAGCTTACAAGCGCATTCCGGGTATAAATCATCCGGTTTTTAAAGGCAAGCCGGTCAATATTGACCCTCGCGAAAAATATATTTACGAAATGTTTCAACAAGATAATATTCGCAATCAATTTTGGGATTTTTACAAGGAATTGGTCAAGCAATTACACCAAGAAAAAATCACCAAAAACGTATATGCCGTCAATATTGACGCAGTAATTGCTACAATTAGTTTAAAATTGTTATGGAAAGCCTATCAAAACAATTTAGTCGATAAAAATGCGATGCAAAAAATCGGATTTAACATATTTTTGTTAGGTAGAACCATTGGCGTTGCCGCAGAAATTGACGATCATCTAAATCGCGGATTGGATATGGATACGCGTACCCCGCAAAGCGAATTGCGTTTTGTTTTTTAAAAATAATCTTTATAAACAAATAAGCCCTGCAAGGTTTTTTATAATTTTGCAGGGCTTATTTGTATCAATTTATACCTTCATCATTTCATTGATAAAAAACCTCTAAATAAACCATTTTTTTTCGTACTTTAGCCAACCAATAAAATTAAGAGTTTTGGCAAAAAAAGTAACCCCTTTAATGAAACAATACAACGCTATCAAAGCAAAGTATCCCGATGCTTTGTTGCTGTTTCGCGTGGGCGATTTTTACGAAACTTTTGGTACAGATGCCATTCGTGCCGCCAAAATTTTGGGTATAGTGCAAACCAAACGCGGCAATGGTTCAGAGTCCGAAACGGCTTTGGCGGGCTTTCCGCATCATTCGTTAAACAACTATTTGCCCAAATTGGTTCGTGCCGGATTGCGTGTGGCTATTTGCGATCAATTAGAAGATCCTAAATTGACAAAAAAGATAGTTAAACGCGGTGTTACAGAGGTAGTTACACCCGGCGTTGCTCTTAACGACGATGTCTTAGAAGCCAAATCGAATAACTTCTTGGCTTCTGTGTTTTTTGGCAAAAAAATCATTGGAATTGCCTTTATGGATATTTCAACCGGCGAATTTTTAGTCAGTCAAGGCAATCGTGATTATATCGATAAATTATTGCAAAATTTTAAACCCAGCGAAATTCTTTTCAGCTATGCGCACAAACAAAAATTTATCGAAAATTTTGGAACGGATTTCTATACTTTTAAGCAAGACGAATGGATTTATCAATCGGATTATGCTTCCGAATTATTGCTCAATCATTTTAAAACCATCAACCTAAAAGGTTTTGGTATTGACGAATTGAAAGAAGCGCAAATTGCAGCCGGTGCCATTATGCACTACTTGTCCGATGTGAAACAAAGCGAGTTGAAACACGTCAACAATATCAAACGAATAGAAGAAGATGCCTATGTGTGGATGGACAAATTTACCATTCGAAATTTAGAATTGTACGGCAGTCAAAATCCCAATGCGGTAACCCTGCTCGATATTATTGACCGTAGCATAACTCCAATGGGCGGACGTACCATAAAACGTTGGTTGGCATTGCCCTTAAAAGACAAAAATCTGATTGACGAACGCCTGAATATTGTAGAACAATTTGTTCAAAATCCCGATTTTATCAACCAAATTGAAGCGCAGCTCAAACAAATAGGCGATATGGAACGCTTGGTGTCCAAAATTGCCACCGGCAAGGTTAATCCGCGCGAAGTAGTACAATTGCGCCGTTCGCTTGATGCCGTTGTGCCGGTCAAAGAACTTTTGCAAAGCAATCATAATGAGGCACTTCAAAAAATTGCAGAACAAATCAACAATTTAGATTTGTTGCGTTCCAAAATAAAAGAAACGCTGTTAGAAGATGCGCCTGTCAATATCTTAAAAGGTTCGGCTATCAATTTAGGCGTTTCTGACGAATTGGACGAACTGCGCCAACTCAAATCCTCTTCCAAAGAAATTTTAGACAATATTGTACTGCGCGAAACCCAAGCCACAGGCATTTCGTCCCTAAAAATTGGCTTCAATAATGTTTTTGGCTATTATCTCGAAGTGCGCAACACGCATAAGGATAAAGTGCCGGAAGAATGGATTAGAAAACAGACTTTAACAGCCGCAGAAAGATATATTACCGAAGAGTTAAAAGAGCTGGAAACCAAGATTCTAGGCGCCGAAGAAAAAATATTAAAACTCGAACAAGAGATTTTTGCCCAACTGATTACTTGGTTGCATAGCTATATCAAACCTATTCAGCACAACGCCCAATTGATTGGTCAAATAGATACGTTTTTGTCCTACGCCAAAACGGCAATCAATAATAATTATACCAAACCGGTAATAGATATGTCTTTTGATATCGATATCAAGGACGGACGCCATCCGGTAATCGAAAAACAATTGCCCGAAGGCGAAAGCTATGTGCCCAACGATTTGTTTTTAGACCGAGAAAAACAACAAATTATGATGATTACCGGACCTAATATGTCGGGTAAATCGGCTTTGTTGCGCCAATCTGCTTTGATAGTTTTATTGGGTCAAATCGGAAGTTTTGTGCCTGCCAAAAATGCTCGAATCGGTATAGTTGACAAAATTTTTACCCGCGTAGGCGCCAGCGATAATATTTCGATGGGCGAATCTACTTTTATGGTCGAAATGAATGAAACCGCAAGTATATTGAACAATTTGTCGGAACGAAGTCTGATATTGCTAGACGAAATCGGGCGAGGCACCAGTACCTACGACGGCATTTCCATTGCTTGGGCAATTGCCGAATATTTGCACGAACACCCAACAAGAGGCAAAACGCTTTTTGCTACACATTACCACGAGCTAAACGATATGACCGATAGTTTTGAACGTATAAAAAATTATAACGTATCGATAAAAGAAGTCAATAATAATATTATTTTTGTACGCAAATTGGTGCCCGGAGGCAGCGAACATAGTTTTGGTATTCACGTAGCCAAAATAGCCGGAATGCCTTTGCGAGTAATCAATAAAGCAAATAAAATATTGAAGCAATTAGAAGCTTCGCATAAAACGGAAGAAGTTAAAGGACAATTGAAACAGTCAACAGCCGGAATGCAATTGAGTTTTTTCAATCTGGATGATCCTTTGCTCGAAGAAATAAAAGAAGAAATACTCGATGCCGATATCGATAATTTAACACCGATAGAAGCCTTGATGAAATTGAATGAAATAAAACGAATGTTAACACGCGGTAGCCGATAGCCGAAGGAAGCGAAAAAATGATTACTCGCAGCCAACAGCTAACAGCTAACAGCCAAAAAGAATTGAAAATGAAAAAATTACTATTACTAAGCATCTTATTAGCTTTTATGAGTTCTTGTAACACAGCAAAAAAAGAGAAAAACACAAAAGATGTCGAAAAGAAACAAGAAGTAACGGAACGAAATGTAGCCAAACCGGGTATAAAATTTGTGCTTTTTCAAAGCGACTACAACCCTAAATCGACTTATCAAAAATTGAAAGGGTATTTAGAAAGCAAGGGAATGTTTTACCCGCGTGCCGTTGATCATTCTACTGCCGCCGCTAATGTACAAATGGAATTAAACGAAGAATATTTGATGGTATTCGGCAACCCGAAAATGGGCACATTTTTAATGCAAGAAAATCCGGAAGTGGGTATAGAATTGCCTCTAAAAGTATTGATTTATCAAGATGATGAAAAACGTACTTGGGTGATGTATAAAGATATGAATTATTTGAAAACAATGTACTTTTTAAAAGACCCTAACGGCGTGATTGAAAAAATGAATAATTTACAAGAAGGTTTCAAAAAAGCAGTTTTTAATCCGATAAGAACATCGCAGATTACAGAAGACGAAATAAAATAGTATCTTTGCGTATCTTAACAATTTGAAAAACAAACCGATATGAAAGTTCCTTCAAAAGATAGAAAAGAATGGCGACAATTAGTGACAGGAGAATTAGATATCTCTTTTAGCAATTTCTTTTATCAAGCCAAAATATTACAAGCCAGAAACGAAATTAAACGCGGCAAACTAAGTGTTGATGAAGCCGTAGAACAAATTTATGATTTAACAACTCAATTTTGTGAAGCAAAATATGTATCTGATGATGTTGAAAATATATTTGGCGTAAAAATATATGATGTGACGCAAGACGAATCTGTCAAGGTGGATATAGCCAACATAGAAGCAAAAGTTGCTGAAAATACACAAGAAGACGATGCGAAAAATGTTTCCGATGAAATACAACAAGCAGATAATGTAGTAGAAAAATCTGATGAAACACAAGTAGAAGACAGTGTAGATGAGACATCTGACAATGTTCAAGAAGAGAAAACCAAACAACAAGAAATGTTTTCCGAACAAAATATAATGTTGAGCGATTTCAAGAAAAAATCTGTTGAAAATTCTGAAAATCAAATCGAAAAGAAAGAAATTGATGACGATTTGGAAGCTAAAAGATTAGAAGCCAAAAGATTGATAGACCAACGCTTGAAAGAAGAAAAAGAACGCAGAATAATTGCCAAAAAAAGAGCCGAGCTACAAAAAAATACCTTATCGCAACAAAAAAAAGTAAATAAACCCGTCACAAAAAAGGTAAAAATTAAAAAGAAAGTTAAAAAGAAATCTATCTGGGATAATTTATTCGGAAAATAGTTGAAATATGAATTTAAAAAAAATACTTACTAAAAAGGGCTATCAGGCAATTGAACTAATAACTTTGCCTTCGGGACATCATCTTGTTATTGCAGAATTAAATAAGAAAAAAGGTACGTTTATTTTAGATACAGGTGCTTCAAATACTTGTGTAGATTCGGCCAAAAGCAAAAAATTTAAACTAAAACTTAAAGATACAGACCATAAAGCCACAGGCGCAGGTACTATGGAAATAGATATGCAAATGGCACATAAAAACAAAATGAAAATTGGTCATTGGAAAATAAAAAAAATAGATGTGGCAGTAATGGATTTGTCACATATTAATCAGGCTTTATCAATCTTTGATATCAAAATTGACGGAATTATTGGCGCCGATATCTTACAAAACGGCAAAGGAGTTATTCAATACGATAAAGAATTGTTGTTTTTGAAACAGAAAAAATAAAATATGCTACAAGATAAAAATCCTTCTAAAACCGATATAAATTCGCTAGGTGAATTTGGTTTGATAGAAACATTAACCAAAGATTTTGAACTCAAAAATTCTTCGACCGTAAAAGGAGTTGGAGATGATGCCGCCGTGCTTAAATTTGACAATGAAAACATCTTGGTTTCTACCGATTTACTTGTAGAAGGCGTGCATTTCGATTTGGCATATATGCCTTTAAAACACTTGGGCTATAAAGCGGCTATTGTCAATTTTTCCGATATTTATGCCATGAACGGAATGGCATCACAATTAGTCGTTAGTTTGGCAGTATCAAATCGTTTTCCCTTAGAAGCGCTCGAAGAGATTTATGACGGTATCCGTTTGGCTTGCCATATTTACGGCGTCGATTTGGTGGGTGGTGATACTACTTCGTCACGTTCGGGTTTGATACTTAATCCGACTATCATAGGACATATTCAACCCGAAAAAACAGTGTATAGAAATGGCGCGCAACCCAACGATTTAATTGTCGTTTCGGGCGATTTGGGCGGTGCATATATGGGCTTGCTGGTCTTGCAACGCGAAAATGAAACTTTTAAAGCCAATCCGCAACATCAAGCTGATCTGGAACCTTATGCTTAT
>CAZSBI010000185.1:0-3768 GCA_964604735.1 uncultured Flavobacteriaceae bacterium
GAATACATAAATCTTATATTATCAATTTAGATGAAGTAATTGGTATTAACAAACAAGGAAGCGGTGAGGTTATTCTTTTCAATGAAATCGAAATTCCTATTTCAAGATCCTATAAGCATAAATTGATGGAAATTTTACATATTGATTAGTTTAACAAACATACAAGCTTTTTCACATCCGCAAGAAAATGGGATTGTTATATTTATGTCCGGCTTTTTGCTGGGTCTTGGTTTATATCATTTTTTATTATATTTTAAGAATAGAGATAAAACTTATTTATACTATTCTCTATATGCTTTTTTGGTGTTTTTCTATACTTACCATAGAGCTAATCACTTTATTTTGGCAGATATCTCAAAACCCTTAGTCCCTTATTTTCAGTTTCTTTATGACCCGACTAAATGGGTATATTCGACAGTATATTTGTTATTTGCCATTAATTTTGTCGATTTAGATAGGTATTCATTAAAATTATATACATATTTAACTAAGTTTATTCGTTTTTCGTTTGTTTCGGTGGCTGTATTAACAAGCTTATCAGTTGTGTTAAATGATAAAAGTATTACAGATTTTGCTTATAATTTTGTGTACTTACCCATCATTTTTTTATTGTCCATTTACATTTTATATATTATTTGGAAAACAAAATCAGAGGTAAAATATTACTTATTGGTAGGCGCCGGCGTGTATTTGGTTGTGACTACTTTTTCGCATTTTCTTACTTACACAGGCAGACCATTCAGAATACTTTTTTATACGGCAACTGCTTTCGAAATGATATTATTCGCCTTAGGACTGGGACGAAAACAAAAATTAATTCTTGAAGAAAAAAATCGTTGGCAAGAAAAAGTTATTCAAGACCATATAGAAAAATTAGAGCTAAAAGAACTAGTCAATCAGCAACTGGATAAAGAAATTTCTGAAAAAAAAGAGCAAATCTTTTTGCTTTATAAAGACAATGAGATTAATATTAAACAAAAAAAAGAGTTGGTTCACTCTAAACAAATCTTGCAATTACGAATGCAAGCGGTACAAGCGCAGATGAATCCACACTTTATGTTTAATTCACTTACGGCAATAAAAAATTATATCATCAAAAATAATCAAAAAGATGCAGTGCTATATTTAACGCGCTTTGCGAAATTGTTGCGAATGATATTGGAAAATGCAAAACAACAGGAGATCTCGTTAAAACAAGAAATAGAATTGTTGCAACTGTATGTAGAAATTGAAAATATTCGTTTTGAAAAATCAATAGCATTTGTTGTCGAAATAGATAAAAAATTAGATATCTCATCTATAAAAGTTCCTCCGCTTATTTTTCAAGCTTTTATCGAAAATGCCATTTGGCACGGCTTGTCACCCAAAAAAGGCAAGAAAAAGTTACTGTTTAAAGCGACTGCTGAAAATGATTATGTCAAAATAGAAATAGAAGATAATGGCATTGGGCGTGCCAAAGCCTTAGAAATTAGTAATCGTAAAGCAATGAGTATTCCGCGTGAGTCATTAGGAATTAAACTAACTATTGAACGCCTCGAAATCTATACCCAAGCATTGCAAGCCGATTATAAAATTGATTTTATCGATTTGTATGACGATAATGAAAATCCGACAGGAACAAGAGTGCTTGTGTATATTCCAAAATAAATCATTGAGAACCTAATTGTTGATAGTTAACCTGTTCTGTATCAGTCTGTTTTTGTATTGTTGAATAAAGGCTTTGAGTTGTTTTGTCATTTCCGAAGTAATTTTTTTATGCTTCGACATAATGCTTTTTCTTAGTAATCGGTCTTCTTTATAATTGTACAAACTGATTGGTTTATCTTTTCTAAAACGAAGTAAATAGTCGTTTTGCATAAATTCCCAAGTATTTCCGGTGTAATTGATAACAAAAGGCGATTTGCTGTTATCCGGATCGTTGCCAAAGGATATAAAATCACCCGAATAATTTAATTTTCTGAGCAAACGTGGCATAATATCAATTTGTTGCATTAGAGTACTGTCAAGTTTTGCCTTGCTGTCCGGTTCAAAAAAGATAATAGGAATGGCATGATGTCCGGTAGATGATTTGTACTCAGGTAAATCTGTCAAATTACAATGATCGGCTGTAATGACAAAAATCGTATTGTGATACCAACTGGATTTAGAAGCTGATTTGAAAAAATTCCGTAAGGAAAAATCGACATATTCAATTGTTTTGTGTATGGGTAATGTGCCTTCATAAAACAAACCCTTATATTTATCCTCAGTAGGCATTGTAAACGGGTGATGCGATGATAAAGTGAATAAAGTTGCCATAAAAGGCTTGGTAAAAGTATCTAATTGCTTAACGGTATATTGTAAAAACTTATCATCCGGTATGCCCCAGTGTCCGTCGTAATCTTTATTATTTCCGTATTCGTTCATGCCGTAATATTCATCAATTCCTGCCAGTTTTACAAAAGCGTTAAATCCCATTGAACCGTTGTTTGCACCATGAAAAAAAGCAGTTTTGTATCCTTTCTCTTTTAAAATATCACCTAAACCTATAAAGTTGTCGGCTCCGTAAGGCGATAGCACAAACGATTGTGTAAGCGAAGGAATGGAAGCTAAAATAGAAGGCATGGCGTCTATTGACCTGCGCCCGTTTGCATAAGCATTAGTAAATGTATGGCTTTGCAACATCAGCGAATCTAAAAACGGCGTATAACCTTTATAATTTTTTATATCTCGATTGAGTAAACCTGTGTATTCGCGTGCCAAACTTTCTACAATTATTATCATAATATTTTTTTGCAAAAAACTACTATCGGAAACAAAATGCATTTTCGGTTCATAAATCTTTGCTAATTCTTGCTCGTTAAAATAATGTACAGGCTTTAACCTCGACTTGCGAATAGTACGTATAACTGTAAAAGGCGTGTTTAATACAATAGCCATCTCCAAAGGTTTTTGTACATAAGCACCTGCATTATTCTGGTGCAAAGGACGATCGCCTATAAAACTACTTCTTATGCCGATAATCATAAAAAATATAACCAAAACCAATACAATTATTCCTTTGGGATAAAATTTTTGTGTATAATTTTCTAAACCATCATTTGTTGAAACATACTTGTAAAATTTGATTGTAACTATTACAAAAAGAATAAACAATACAAAACCTAACCAAAAATCTTGTGCAAATTGACTAAGTAAACTAAAAATATTTTTTTCGTGTGTAAACATAAATACTTCAATTGTACTACGTTTAAGCACATAATCAAAATAAAAAATATCCATTAAATTAAGAGCAAAACCAATACTATTAGTCACTATAAACAAGTAAAACAGTAAGCGTTTAAATCCGGAGTTGTGTTTAAATCTGACAGGTAGCATTGATAGTATAACAAATATAGCATTTAAATATAAAATAGCTGTTAAATCAAAGCGCAAACCGCCCCACATCATTCGTAAATATCCGGATAATCCGACATCCGTAAAATGATGTTTGTTATAAACAAAAAATATAAAACGCAGTAATTGATAAATCACAAAAAGAATACTCATCCTTTTGATTAATACCCATAATTTTTGAAGGGAATAGTGCATAAATAAGATAAATTTATTTATGAATAATTTCTATAATTTCGGCAGGAACCAAAGTAGAAATATCACCGCCGTTTCTGTAAATATCGCGCACAATACTACTGCTGATATACGAAGTATCAGGACCGGTTAATAAAAATACAGTTTCTATATCTCCTAATTTACGATTGGTTTGCGTAATCCGGCGGATTTTGAATTTGA
>CAZSBI010000186.1:0-10107 GCA_964604735.1 uncultured Flavobacteriaceae bacterium
CCTCGCTCCTCGCTCCTCCAACATATCACTAAGCAACTTCTTGGCTCTCAGTAATTTTATCTTTACATTATTTAATGGTTCATCTATTTTTTGTGCAATTTCTTTATAGCTGAAATCGTAAAAATAGCGCAATTCAATAACTTCTTTATAATGCGGTTTCAGTTTATTGATAGCCGATTTTAATTGCAATAAATTTTGTTCTAAAATAATTTTATCTTCTGCCGAAATCTCTTTATCTACCAACTGAAAAGCATCTTTGCTATCTTTAATCGATTCGATATTTTGTTTCTTTTTTCGTTGAAAATCGATATAAATTTGCTTTGAAATCATCAAGAGCCAATTTTTAAAATCGTAATTTTGATTATATTGCTTCAAGTAATCAAAAGCTTTTGCAAATGTCTGAATTGTAATATCTTCCGCATCATTCTGATTGTTAATTCGCGACTTTTGGAAACGATAAATATCATCCCAATACTTGTCTAACAAGTACCTATAAGCATTTTGCTTGCCCTGAATGGCTAATTGTATTTGACTATTTAATTCTTCCAATTTTTTGGTTTCTGAAAAATGTTCATTACAAAGATAAACAATTGAAATAACATAAGCGACAATTCGAGTATGGGCAGCCATAACAGCAATCGTTTTTCGTCGAGCCGGCGCATTGTTTTATAATTGATATAATACCACAGTAAAAACCTTGCCAAAACAACAGCTAAGACTATTTGCCATTGAAAAAGTGTTGACAGCAAGAAAATGCCTGTCATCCAAAATGCAATTTGCGAAAAATAATACAATCCCAACAACAATTGATGTTTCATTTGATAGTGATGAGCTGTTGATATATGTCTTCTTTTTTGGTATAAATAGGCAGACCACGACAATTTTGGTTTGGATATTGTAAAACTGTCATTATGAATGCAAATCTCAGTATTTTCGGAAGTAGCCACTTCGTTTACAAACAAATCGTCGTCGCCTGAAAGAATATCTAAATGATTATAAAAACCATTATTTTCCATAAACAATTCTTTGGTATATGCCATATTTCTCCCTACGCCCATATAAGGCATTCCTTTTGCTGCATACGAAAAATATTGCAAGGCTGTTTGCACTGTTTCGTAGCGAACAATCTTGTTTAATAAGGATTTGCGAACTTCTTTATACTTGCCATATCCTAAGATTAGTTGCTTTTTATCCGAAAATTTCTCTACCATTTTGGCAATCCAATTATTAGAAGCCGGTTGGCAATCGGCGTCGGTAAATAGTAAATGATTATGCTTTGCTCCTTTAATGCCCATTGTTAAAGCGTATTTTTTATTGCCTACGAAACGAAGATTATTACTAAACTCGACCTTGACTATTTTGGTTTTATCCGGATACTTTTCTTTAAACTGCTCCATCACTTCAAGAGTATTATCCATAGAACGATCATCGACCAAAACGACTTCAAAATCGGGGTAATCTTGGGCGTAAATCTGTGGTAAGAATTGTGACAAGTTCTCTGCTTCGTCTTTGGCGCAAATAATTATCGAAACCGGATTTTTTGTGTTATTTGTATTTGTTTTTGAAGCAGAAAACGATGCGAATTTAAAAAAAATGCAAACAAAGTAACAAATCTGCACTACTGAAAACACTACAAAAGCATAAAATAATATTTGAAAAATAAAATGGCTGGTCATCTATCTTTTTAATTCTTCAAAAAACTTGGTCAAATCGCCTTTTTCTTTTTCTTCGGCAATCTGTCTATGTAGTTCGTGATCGCAATTTCCTTCATATTCCTCTCTGGTTCTACCACAAAAAGAGCAAGGTTTGTTATCGGGATTTGTTTCAGGATTTAGGCTGGCACAAGTACCTTCTATGCGTCCATCTTTTTTAAGTATTATTTTAACCGCAATGCCCATTACGGCAAGTGCTAATATTAATAGGGTTAAAAATATCAATTTAACAATCATCTTTCTTCATTTTTAGACACCAAAAGTACGGTGTTTTGTCGGAATGGCAAAGTGTTTTTTTAGCTTTTAGATGTTGGCAGTTGGCTTATCGAGACAACCACAAAGCAACACAAAGTTGCACAGCGTTTATTTTCGTTTTAGCTTCGCTATTTTATTATTTTTAACAACCACGGAGTACGCAGAGTCGCACAGAGTTTTCCTTCAATTACGAATCACAAACTAAAAACTTCGGTCTTCCGACTTCAACCGCACTTTCTCCTTTTACCTTTTGCCTCGATACTCAATGTTTTGTCACGATTTTTGCCAAACAAAAATACGCGCCAAAACAAGAAAACGGGGAATCAATAAAAGGAGGATGTGTTTTTCTTCTTTTTTCTACTAACGTGTGACCTTCCGAAATCCTTCGGAACAAGATCTTCGTGGTCATTTTCCAAGAACTAATAATCTCCCTTAAAACGCACTTTTACCTTTTTCCTCGCTCCTTTTACCTTCTTTTAGGCTTCCGACTCTTATAAACACAAAGTTTCACAGCGTTTATTTTCGTTATTGCTTCGCTATGTTTATTATTTTTTATAACCACAAAGTACGCAAAGTTCACAGAGCTTTCCTTCAATTACGAATCACAAACTAAAAACTACGAACTCAACACTAAAAACTTCGGGCTTCCGACTTCGGACTTCGGACTTTGGTCTTCCGACTTCAACCGCACTTTCTCCTTTTACCTTTTGCCTTTCCCCTTTCCCCTTTTACCTTTTACCTTTCCCCTTAAATATACCGTGTTTTTTATTTTTTTTTGAACTCGACAAAAAGCACTATCTTTGTCAAAACAGATATTTATAACTGAAATAATTATGCCCGAAATATTATTAAAATTAGAAGATGTTCATATTTTTCAGAAGGACAAACCCATTTTAACCAATGTCAATTTGGAAGTAAAATCGGGAGATTTTTGTTTCTTAATTGGTTCAACCGGAAGCGGCAAAAGTAGTTTGCTCAAAACACTTTATGGCGAATTGCCCTTAAAAAATGGCGAAGCCACCGTAGTCGATTTCGATTTAGGCAAGCTCAAAACCAAGCAAATTCCGTATTTAAGACGTAAATTAGGTATTGTTTTTCAAGATTTTCAACTCCTTACCGACCGCAATGTTTTTGATAATCTTAAATTTGTACTACGTGCTACCGGATGGAAAGACAAACAAAAAATAAAAAAACGTATTGATAAAGTTCTGTCGCAAGTGGCTATGTTGGAAAAAGCACAATCATTTCCATATCAAATATCGGGAGGTGAGCAACAACGTGTGGCTATTGCACGCGCTTTACTCAATGAGCCCGAACTCGTGTTAGCAGATGAGCCTACCGGAAATTTAGACCCCGAAACTTCAAAAGATATTATGAAATTGTTTCACGAAATAAATTTAAAAGGGCAAACAGTAATTATGGCTACACACGATTATGCGCAAATTCTACATTTTCCGGGCACAATATATCGTTGTGAAGGCGGTAAATTATTTGAGGTTGAACTTGAACGAAATTAAATGATATCCATACTCATTCCGACATATAATTATAATGTATATCCTCTTGTGCGCGAAATGCACAAACAAGCCGATAAATCGGGAATTGATTTTGAAATATTAGTTTACGACGATGCCTCGACACAAAACTTCGATTTAGACAATCTTTTGGGCGAACTCAAACAAGTAACTTACAAAAAATACACGACTAATTTAGGGCGTGTGCCAATGTTACAAGAATTGGTAAACGATGCCAAATATGATATTCTTCTTACTATGGATGCTGATGTTTTTCCGAAAGACCGTTTTTTTTTCAGAAAAATCATTGACGAAATCAGCAAAGTAGATGCCGATGTATATTATGGTGGCACAAGCGTGCCTGCACAAGCACCTGCCAAAGATAAGATATTGCGATGGAAATTTGGAAAGGAACGCGAAAGTCCTTCTTTGGAATATAGAAAAAAACATCCATACAATACTATTGTTTGTCAAAGCACGGTTGTAAAGAAGGATGTATTTATAAGTTTTATGGATAAATTATTACTCGCCAAAGATTACTACGGGTTAGATATTTATTATTCGTATTTGCTCAAAGAAGCAGGCAAAAAAGTACATCATTATCACAATCCGGTTACGCATTTAGGTTTTGACAGCAATGCACAGTTTATTGAAAAATCTAAAATCGCAATTGATACCTATCATTACTTGTATCAAAATAAGTTGGTTGACCAAAAACATATCAAACTTATAGATTTTGCTCAAAAATACAAGCCTTTCGGTTTATGTTTAGCAAGTAAAACAATAAATTTTCTCTTCAACAAACTGATTGAAAAAAATCTTTTATCCGAGAATCCTTCATTGTTTTTATTAGACATTTACAAACTCAATTATTACTGCTCTATTAAATAATTTATGCCCAAAATTTCAGTAATCATACCGGTTTACAACAAAGAAAAGTACATAGCCAAAACTATTGAAAGTGTACTCAATCAAAGTTTTACTGATTTTGAGTTAATTATTCTTGACGATGGGTCAACAGACAAATCACTAAGCATTATCAAACAATTTACAGACGCTCGTATTAAACTTATTGAGCAAGAGAATATTGGCGTGTCTGCTACGAGAAATAAAGGCGTTTCCTTGTCACAAGCAGAATTAATTGCTTTTTTAGACGCTGATGATTTATGGTATCCTAAGCACTTAGCAACCATAAATGATTTGTATCTAAATTTTACAAATGCTGATTTTTTTGCCACAGCTTATGAAGTAAAATATAATGATGTATTGACTACAAAATTTATTCACAATTTTGACAAAGAACAAGTATTGATTGAAAGATATTATCAATATACCAAAGGAGTACTACTATTCTTTACGAGTAATTTTGCGATAAAAAAAAGCGTTTTTGAACAATCCGGCGGTTTTAAAGATATTCATTCGGAAGACGTCGAGTTTTTTTTAAGAATTGGCATTCAACACAAAATGGCATACAGCAAATTGCTGACAATGACACATCTCGATCAATCTGACAACAGTCTTTATGCGACACATACAACCGATAAAAAAGTTTTATTGTTAAACAATTTCAGAGAGCAGGAACAAACAGATAGCGCTTTAAAAATGTATTTAGACAATATCCGTTATGCTTGGGTTGTTGAGTATTTATTATCTGATGAAAAAGAAAAAGCTAAAAAACTAATAAAGGAAATAAATATCGAAAATTTGAATAACAAACAACGATTCTTGATTAATCGTAGTTATAAACAATTATTATTTTTAAAAAAAATTCAAAACTTTTTAAAAAGAAACAGCATTCGTATATCTGCTTTTACAAATTAATTATATTTTTCTTCGAAATACTCATAGGCATCAATAATATCTAGGTAAACCCCATCGAATCCTTGATTGATAATCTTTTTAACATAAGAATTATCATTGCCGTAAATGATATTTTGCCAATCCTTCATCCAATATTTCACTTTGTAATTGCCGTGCCAATTCGGATTTTCTTGTTCCATCCACGCCGGTACATTTGTATTCCAATCAGTTTTCCAATAGTAACGATAATTTTCGGCTTCGCCAATAGACATATAGGCTATCACTTGACGCAGTCCTCCGTTAGCTTTGTGTTTTAGAAGCTGAATTTCGGCATTAGTAAAAGCTGTACCGTCATTAAAAAAAGCATCGATAATCAATAAATCATAATTGGTTTGCGAAACGGCAGTGATTAATTCCGTTTTAGTATTGTAATTGTCATAATTTAAAAGGTACAAGAAATTTTTTGCGTTAGTTAAACTATTAATATCTGCCCTATTTTCTTGACGAACGGAATAATTAGGAATACGATCAAGACTTCTTCGAGTAGCTACAAAACCTAAATAATCCTTTTGATGATTAGCTTGAAATGATTCATCAATATTTGAAGGAGTAATACAATAATCTGTTACCAAAATTGTTTTATGATGATGATTTGCAGAATCTAAAAAAGCTTGCAATGATGACTTGATATCTATTTGCGTACGAACATCATCGTAAGAATAGCCAAAATTTAGTCCTTCTTGTGCTTGTCCGTCTATGGCGTTTAGATATTCTGTTTCTACATTGCCAAAAGTCTGTGCTTCTTCTAAAATTAAAGCTGCACCATTTTGAGGAATAACGGCAAAATCAGGATTGTATGCCTTACTGTATTGACTTATGCCTATGACAAAATTACGCATTTCGCGTTTAAAATTGACGTCATCATACACTTCACTTCTGTCTATTATTTTACAAGAAGAAAAAATAAGCACTACAAATATATAGTAATAAAAGTATTTCATTTTGGTTTGTTTGTTGTTACAAAGTTACGAACTAATTTCGTAAACATCACAGAAACAAAGCAAAAATCGTTCCAAAAAGCAATGTTTTAGACACTTTTTTATACTAGCCACATTTGCTGTAACCACAACTTTTGCAAACCAAACAACCCTCTTCGTAAACTAGTCCGTCGGGATCGCCACATTGCGGACATTTTTTATCTTTTGGCGATACACCATCGGGAATATATCTTTTGAGTGCACGTACTACACCGTTTTTCCAAGTATTGATAAAATCGTCATAAAGATTAAGACCTTCTATAAGTTTTACTACTTCGTGCATTGGCATTCCGTGTCGCAATACACCTGAAATCAGTTTGGCATAGTTCCAATATTCTTTATCAAAAGAGCGCGACAAGCCTTCAATGGTAATTTTATATCCTTGTTTGTCGATAAATCTAAAATCGTAACGACTCTTATCGTTTTCATCCCGATTTTTGATTACCCAACCTTTGTCAATCCAATCGGGCAGGTTAAATACATCTTCCATTTTACCTGTAAAAATCTCATACGGAATCTCATCAATCAATCCCACAACGGCAATCCAAGCCTCATCTTTGTTCATAAACCTAATGATATCCGCTTCGAGAATTTTGGGGCGTTTTTCAGGAAAAACAGTATTACTTTCAATTGATTTTTCTTCCTTTTTATCAGAAACCAAAATACCGGAACGCGAGCCGTCGCGGTAAACTGTTATACCTTTGAGTCCTTTTTTCCAAGCTTCGAGATAGATGTCGCTTACTTTTTGCACACTCACATCGCTAGGTAAGTTAATTGTGGAGCTAATAGAATGTGTCGTATATTTTTGTACTAAGGCTTGCAATTCTATACGTTTTTTCCAATCAATTTCGGGTGCTGTAGCACCGGCATAGGGACTGTCTTCTATTTTATCTTTGCCTGTAACTTTCATCCATTGTTTAAGCTTGTGATGATAAACCGTAAACTCTTCAAAGGCATCGCCGGAATCATCAACAAAACTCACTTTGGCATTCGGGTCATTTTCGTTTACTTTTCGTCTTCGTTTATAACTCAGCATAAATACCGGCTCAACACCCGACGATGTTTGTGCCAACATACTCAGCGAACCGGTAGGCGCTACGGTACTTATTGAGATATTTCTTCTTCCGAATTGCATCATTCTTTGGAATAATTCGGGGAATTCTTTTTCGATCATTTGCACAAATTCCGATTGTTTTTCAATTTTGGCATCAAACACTTCAAATTTTCCGCGTTCTATGGCCATATCAATACTACTATCAAATTCTGCTTGCATTTTGGTGCGCATTATTTCGTCAATAGCTTGCAATGATTCATCGGTATCAAATTTAAGACCAAGCGCTGCAACAGCATCGGCAAGGGCGGTAAATCCCAAGCCTGTTCTTCTACCAATACGTCCGTTATCACGTAGCAGTTCCCAAGTTTGTTTTTCAACAAGTTTTATATGTTCCGGCTCAGGATCTTTATCAATCTTATGCAAAATTCTATCAACAGACTCCAATTCTAAATCTACCAAATCATCTAATAATCGTTGTGTTTCATAAACTACTTCATAAAATTTTTCTTTATCGAATACCGCTTCGTCTGTAAAAGGATTTTTAACAAAGCTAAATAAATTTACGGCTATTAATCGACAACTATCACCGCCTTGCATAGCAATTTCGGAACAGGGATTAGTAGATGCATTTTCAAAACCCGGGTACAATGACGAGGTAGAATAATAATGTTGTCTGTCCCAGTATATCATTCCCGGTTCTGCTGTATTATGGGCAGACTTCACGATAATATCCCATAATTTTTTGGCTTCTATTTGTTTTGAAATTATTGGTTTGTCGCTATCTATTGGCCAACGCAGTGTGTATTTTTGATTATTATCAACCGCTTGCATAAACTCATCGGACAAACGTATTGAGATATTGGCGCCGGTTACATTGGTCAAATCTTGTTTAATGGTTACAAAATCTTCAATATCGGGATGTGCTACGTCCATTGTCAGCATTAATGCGCCACGACGACCGTTTTGTGCCACTTCGCGAGTGGTAAAAGAGAAGCGATGCATAAAAGACACAGCACCTGTTGTACTACCGGCGGCATTGGACACCAAGGTGTCTTTTGGTCGTAAATTAGACAAATCCGTACCCACTCCACAACGACGTTTAAACAACTGAACCAACTGCTGATCGGTGTACATAATACCGCCATACGAATCTAAAACTGCCGGCACAACGACACAATTGGATAAAGAGGCAATTACTTGATCATTTCCTAAACCGAACATAATACTCCCTTGCGGAATGACATATTTGAAACTATCAAACAATGAAAAAATCTTTTCTTCGCTTAATTTTTCGCGTTTTTGTCCGTATTTGGACAAATTTTGTTTTTCATTGAAAGAATATTTATTCTCAATTCGCGCAAACTCCTTAGCCATTCGCAAGTGCATATCGGCAGGTGAAAGTTCTAAAAATTCGCCTTTTGTTGTTTTAAGCGCATACTTATTAATCCATGTTGTTGCAGCTAATTCATCTCCATTAAAATAACGCTTTGTGGCATCAAAAACTTCTGCAAAGGTATATTTTTGATTTTTCTTTTTCGTACTTCGAGTGGCAACATCTTGATTCATAGTCATATTTTTAAATTAATTTAGTCATTTTTTGGAACAATAAAATTAATAGCATTTTTTTATCTTTTAGATGATTTGACAATAAAAATTTATCAACAGAAATTTGTTGATAACTAAATTGCTTATCAAACAATAGGATATTATAAATATTAAAAAAAATACCGTTAACACTTATAAGTTTGGCAAGTTTTTTGCTTGTTAAAAAATTGTTAGTACATTTGCAAAATCAAATACTAATACAACTATTTCTCATTAAAAAATAATTGACATGTTAAAAAAAGCACTTATTCTCTCATTGGTTATTATTGTGTTTTCAACAAACACACAAGCGCAAGTAGCTATCAATACAGACGGCTCCGCCCCTGACACTTCCGCTATGTTAGATGTTAAAAGTACCGATATGGGTATCTTAATTCCTCGAATGGATGATACAGCAATGAACAACATTGCGACACCTGCAACCGGATTAATGGTATATAATACCACAGAAAATGACTTTTATTATTATGACGGAAGCAATTGGACACCTATTGGTAATGCTACTATAGATAATGACTGGACTGTTAACGGAAATGATATGTACAGCAGCGTAAGCGGCAATGTTGGCGTTGGCGAAAATGCGCCGGCTTTTAAACTCGATGTCAATGGTGATATCAGACATGGCGATGCCTTATACATTCACAGTAATACCAGTAGCGGAAGTCATTCTTGGGTAAAATTTAATAGCCCTGATAATGGTTGGGGTGACAATATTTTTATAGGAGCCGGAGGTACTACTTTAATTGGTGCCGGCGAATCAAGTTCGTATGTAAGAGACAGTATAGACACCAGCAACGGACATGAAGCATTGTACCTTACCTCCGACAAAGATGTTAGGATTATTACGCGTCTTCAAGACGGATGGGATAACAGAGTTGAAGCGCTTGAAATCAAACGAAACAGAGATTGGAATATCGATTTCAAAAGAATATATATGCACGACACGCTGAGAGACACTAACAAAATACGCTTTATTACCCGAACCGATTATCACTACGGTTACGGTGTATCAATTAGCCCCGGACAAGGTTTGGCAATTGGTGGCGGTGAATCTGCTAATACACTTTCAAATAACATTTCTCTTGAAAACACAGAAGTATTATATTTAAGCTCTGATAACAAAGATAATC
>CAZSBI010000187.1:0-4281 GCA_964604735.1 uncultured Flavobacteriaceae bacterium
TAAATGCAAAAATAAAAGATACGGAAAAGAATATAAAAATAATCAAAAAACTATTAGAAAGTAATTATTCGTACAAAAAAATAGGTTTTTTATTTGCTTGTTCCGAAATGAGTGTGCATCGTTTTGTAAAGCGAAATCAATTAAAAGAAAAAATCAAAGTTTAATCATTCAATTTTAAAACAGCCATAAATGCCGATTGAGGAATTTGTACATTACCTACTTGACGCATACGTTTTTTACCTTTTTTCTGTTTTTCTAACAGTTTACGTTTACGAGAAATGTCGCCACCATAACATTTGGCAGTAACGTCTTTACGCAAAGCTTTGATGGTTTCACGTGCAATAATTTTAGCTCCAATAGCTGCTTGCACCGGAATATCAAACTGTTGACGAGGTATCAATCCGCGTAATTTATGCACAATTTTTTTGCCAATTGTATAAGCATTATCGGCATGAATTAATGCAGAAAGTGCATCAACCACTTGTCCGTTGAGCAAAATATCAACTTTTACCAATTTTGAACGGCGCATACCAATAGGGTGGTAGTCAAATGAGGCGTAGCCTTTTGAAACGGTTTTAAGTCTATCATAAAAATCGAAAACAATTTCTGCCAAAGGCATATCAAAAGTAAGTTCAACTCTCTCAGGAGTTAAATAAACCTGATTTTTTATTTCTCCACGTTTTTCGAGTGCCAAAGTCATAATATTGCCTACAAAGTCAGATTTTGTAATAATACTCGCCTTGATATAGGGTTCTTCAACTCTGTCCAAACCCGAAGGTTCCGGTAGTTCTGAGGGATTGTTTACAATGATAGCTTTATCAATATATTTTTTTGTATAAGCATGATATGAAACGTTGGGTACGGTGGTAATTACATTCATGTCAAATTCGCGTTCCAAACGTTCTTGTATAATTTCCATATGCAGCATGCCTAAAAATCCGGCTCTAAATCCAAAACCTAAGGCTGCCGAGGATTCGGGCTCAAAGGTTAAACTGGCATCGTTGAGTTGTAGTTTTTCCATAGCATTCCTAAGCTCTTCATATTCGTCGGTTTCTACGGGATAAATGCCTGCAAAAACCATAGGTTTTACGTCTTCAAAACCTTCAATAGCACTTTCGGCGGGATTTTCAAAATCGGTAATAGTATCACCTACTTTTACTTCACGTGCATCTTTAATACCCGAAACCAAGTAGCCTACATTGCCTGTTCCTATTTCTTGGGTCGGATTTTGTTTCAGTTCAAGCAATCCCACTTCGTCTGCATTGTAGGTTTTTTCGGTGGCTACAAATTTTACTTTTTGTCCTTTGTGTATTTTGCCGTCCATAACTCTAAAATACACTTCGACGCCACGATACGGATTGTAAACAGAGTCAAAAATTAGAGCGCGTAGCGGTTTGTTCGGGTCGCCTTCGGGAGCAGGTATTTTATCTATGATGGCTTCTACAATTTTATCAATTCCTTCACCGGTTTTGGCACTTGCCCAAATTACATCGTCGGGGTCGCAGCCGATTAGGTCAACTATTTCGTCGGTTACTTCCAAAGGTTTGGCGCTGGGCAAATCTACTTTATTGAGTACCGGAATAATTTCCAAATCATTTTCAAGAGCTAAATACAAATTTGAAATGGTTTGTGCCTGAATACCTTGTGCGGCATCAACAATAAGTAAGGCGCCCTCGCAGGCAGCAATAGCACGAGACACTTCGTATGAGAAATCGACATGTCCGGGCGTGTCGATTAAATTGAGTTTGTAATGTTCGCCCTTATGAATATAATCCATTTGTACGGCATGACTTTTAATGGTAATGCCTCTTTCTCGTTCCAATTCCATATCATCAAGCACTTGTGCTTTTTTCTCACGGTCGCTTATGGCGCCGGTATAGTCAAGCAAGCGATCTGCCAAAGTGCTTTTGCCGTGGTCTATGTGTGCGATGATAGAAAAGTTTCTAATATTTTGTATGATTGCCATTCAGTAATAATTTAACCGCAAATATACATAAAAAAAAGCCACTCAAAAGAGCGGCTTCAAATTGTTGTTGTTGTTTATTTGAGATTATAGAAATTTCTTTCCTAAATTGAATAGATCATCAACAATACTACCGTCTCCGTCTTGGTCAAGCAGATTTTCGATAAAGCTACCGTGTTTTTCTGTTTCTTTATTGCCGCCTAACATATCGCCGATAATATTTGTTAAATCAGTAGGATTAGAAACTTGTTTTTCGCGTGTTTGTTTTCCTAACATACCCATTACCATTGGAGCTGCCATTTTTAGAATATTAAGAGCAGAGCCTAGATCTAAACCGCTTTGTGCGCCAAGAGCTTTGGCTACGGTTTCTTTTTTTTCGCCTAAAACGTGACCTAAAATTTTGTCGCCGTCTTCAACAACAACATCATTTACGTTGCCGCCGCCAAAAATATCGGTAATACTGTCTAAAATGCCACCGTCGTGTTTACTTTGCAATGCTTTCATTAGCCCCTCGGCACCTTCGGGGTTCGAAGCGTTTTTCTTTAATGCACCCATTAACATAGGAATAGCTGCGCTAAGTGCAGATTGTGTTTTGTCTGTGTCTTGACCCAAATGAGAGCTGGCTCCTTGAATCATCATTTGTCCCAAAGGACCTTGTAATAAATCTAAAATTCCTGACATAATAATATTTGTTAATTGTTTTGCTTGCAAAAATAAGAAAAATATTTAACTTTTTTACAGAAATATTTTCATTCAATTAAGATATTTATTACGAAGATATAATAATCGTATTATTGAAGCATTAATTTATGATAAAAGCGTTCCAATATTTGTGCCAAATCACTTTTTTATTCAAACAATATTTCTAAATTTGTCAGACTCGAAAAAATATCATGATAAAAAGACGAAATCAAATATTAATCATTTATACAGGAGGTACTATCGGCATGCAAAAAGATATTGCAACAGGCACACTTGTTCCTTTTGATTTTTCAAAAATAATAGAGCATATACCCGAATTGCAATTAATTGATAAAGAGATAGATACCATGTCTTTTGAAGAGCCGATAGATTCGTCTGACATACAGGTTTTTCATTGGATAAAATTAGCTGAAATAATAGAAGATAATTATGACAATTATGACGGTTTTGTCATATTGCACGGTTCGGATACTATGGCATACACAGCCTCTGTGCTTAGTTTTATGCTCGAAAATCTATCAAAACCCGTAATATTGACAGGCTCACAATTACCTATTGGCGATTTGCGCACTGATGCCAAAGAAAATATAATTACTTCTATAGAAATAGCCGGAAGTTACGAAAATGGCAAACCGCTGGTGCCCGAAGTAGGCATTTATTTCGAGTTTAAATTGATGAGAGGAAACCGAACAACCAAGTCAAATGCAGAACATTTTAACGCTTTTGATGCACCAAATTTTTCTCCCTTAGTCCAATCGGGGGTGCATTTAAAATTCTATAAGCATAGAATATTACCGGCGCAATCAGGTATTTTTAATGTTCATAAATCTTTAAATCAAGATGTTGTTATTTTGCACATACACCCGGGATTGACAGAAATTCAACTTTTACACATTATAAATATACCACAATTAAAAGCCATTGTTTTACAAACTTATGGAAGTGGAAATGCCAGTATACAAAAATGGTTTATTGAAGCATTAAAACAAGCAATTGACAAAAAAGGTATAGTGATTGCCAATGTAACTCAATGCCATTCGGGAGGAATAAGCCCCGAAAAATATGAAACCGGAAGAAAATTGGCAGAAATTGGAGTTTTAAACGGACGTGACCTTACCATTGAGGCTGCCGTAACAAAATTGATGTATTTATTGACAAAAAAATTATCAAAAAAAAGCTTAATTAGTGCTTTTGAAAGACCAATTAGGGGAGAAATGACAATTTAGACAAGAAGTTGCTTTGAAGTATTTTCAATAGATAACCAAAAAAAATATCAAAATAATAATAATTAAAAAAATATATACAAAATAATTGATAATATGCGTTATTAAATAAATAAAAATAAGATATTTGGTGTTTCCATTAAAAGCGATTATATTTGTGGCGCAGGAGAGATGACCGAGAGGCCGAAGGTGCACGCCTGGAACGCGTTTGTGCGTCACAAGCGTACCGAAGGTTCGAATCACTCTCTCACCACTTACTGAAATTGAACAATTAAAATAATAAAAATAAAATAATAATTAAATTAAAATTGACATGAAAAAAGTATTTACTATTCTGGCTATTGTAGGAATGTTATTTTTTGTAACAGCTAACGTACAAGCACAAAATGAAAA
>CAZSBI010000188.1:0-9780 GCA_964604735.1 uncultured Flavobacteriaceae bacterium
TTTTATCAAATCACTATCTGAAACTTTAAAATTACCAGAAGAGTATAAAAAATTTCAAGATAGTTTACCTCACAAAGGTTGCTACAATTCCGGTGGAGTAATTATGAGTTGCTACCCTAATATAATTAGTTTTGAATTAGGTTATTTCGGTTCAACAAAGTTACCGTTAGGATTTAAAAGTTTTTATTATAATGTAAACATTATTAAACTTAAATTAAACTTTAAATTAGGTTTTCAATATCAAACTGATTATAACAATAATTATTTTTTAGAATGCAGTTTTAATAAAGATAGAATATTTATTGACAATTCAAGAAATATAGATATTATTAGTTACTATTACCAAAAAAGAAAACTAAATTTTATTAGTACTAAAAATGCATATCATAATCATATATTCAATTATGGAATAAGAATAAACAAGTTTCTAATTTATTCAGGAGTCAACTATATGATTAGTGATGAAAAAAAGTTTGGTGCTCAAATCGGCTTAAAAAAGCTGGGTATAGTTTCTACCGATGCATCTTTATCTATTTTTGACAATGAAATTGATTACAGAATACTAATTCACAAAAATTTTTATAACAATTTTCTTTCAAAAATAGGTATAGATGCTGTCGGTGTAGTTTTTGAAAATTTTAACAAATATAATGATGTCCAATTCTACTTGTTAATGTCACTTTAAAAAAACAACACAAAAACCCATCAATTGTCCCTGTCCTCACGCTCTCTGCGTTTATCTTCTTGACGTCTAAAAATGAGTACAATAGCTGCTAATAATGCTATGCCGGTAATAAATCCGAACAATCCGCTTTTAAGTATTTCCATTATATAAATATTTCTTTGGGGTAAACAATTTTGCTTAGGTATAATCCTTTGGCAGGCACTGAAAAACCTGCTTTTTGCCTATTTTTTGCTTCTATAATTTTGGTAAAATCATCTACTGATATTTTATGCAAACCAACATCAATCAAAGTGCCTACAATGGCACGAACCATATTGCGTAAAAACCTATCGGCAGTAATATGAAACGTAAGTTCATCGCCCTGTTTTATCCATTCGGCATGATCAACACGACAAATAAAAGTTTTGACATCGGTGTGTGTTTTCGAAAAACTCTGAAAATCGTCAAAAAACAATAAAGCTTTGGCTGCTGTATTCATCAATCCGACATCTAAGGATTTGTGCATAAACCACGATAAGTCGGTTAAAAAAGGATTCTTTTTCAGATGTATTTTATACACATAACTACGCGCAAGGGCATCAAAACGAGCATGTGCGTCGTCTGTTACGGGCAATATTCGGGCTATGGCAATATCTTTGGGCAAAAACGAATTGAGTTTTTGTCTGATTTGTGTTGTATCAATTTCATTTTCGATATCAAAATGTGCATACATTTGACTTGCATGCACACCGGCATCAGTGCGTCCTGCGCCTGCAATTTTAGTAGGATAGCGCAATATTAGCGACAAAGCTTTTTCAATAGTACTCTGTACACTTACGGCATTGGGTTGCTCTTGCCAGCCATGATAATTTGTTCCTTTATATGATAATTTTAAAAAATAGCGCAATTAGTTGTATTTTTGTGTACGACAAAATTACAAAAAACAGCGGTTAATGAAAAAAATACTTTTAATGTCTGATACACACGGATTGGTAGATGATTTTATGCTCAAATATGTAAAACAAGCAGACGAAGTTTGGCACGCCGGAGATATTGGCACCGTAGCCGTTACGGACGAAATAAAAAAGTATAAACCTGTACGTGCCGTTTATGGCAATATTGACGGAACAGAAATACGCAAAGAGTTTCCCGAAGTACAAAGATTTATTGTAGAAGGTGTAAGCGTATTGCTAATTCATATAGGAGGTTACCCTAATAGATATACGCAAATTGTCAGAAAAATACTAGCTTTAAATCCGCCTAAACTTTTCATTTCGGGGCATTCGCATATACTAAAAGTAATGTATGACAAAAAATACAAATTATTACATATCAATCCGGGTGCTGCCGGCAAAAAAGGTTTTCACAAACAACGCACAATGGTTCGTTTTGTACTTGACAAGGGTGATATTAGAGATTTAGAAGTAATTGAACTGAAAACGAGATAATTTAACACCGGCAAAAATGTTATTCATAAGCTATAAACAGCCGTTCATAAAATAATTAGCACCGTTCATACATTTTTTTAAAATTCACAATTTATCTTGCTTACCTTTGTGTTATTAATTCTAAAAAATTATCACAATGAAAAAAATTACGATTACATTATTATTGTTTTTTGGGCTGGTAAGTATGGCTCAAAACAACAGAGTCAGTCTTCCGGATGGTTTCAGCTACAAAGCTTTGTTAGTCGAAAATGGCAACCCTGTTGCTAATTCTATTATTACAGTCAAAGTTACATTCAAGGAAAATAGTACTACGAGATGGGTTGAAACACACTCTAATGTGCATACAGATGCCAATGGTATTTTTAGCATTTACATAGGCGAAGGCACACGTGTGTCCGGTAGTGTAAGCCATTTTAATAGTTTAGATTGGCATGTTAGCAACATGAATTTAACTGTTGAAGTTGACAGCGGTTCAGGCTATGTACCACTCGTTAGTGGCGAAAAACTTGCCTATATGCCTTTTGCTAAATATGCTAATAAAGCTTATAGCGCTACTACTGCTACTACTGCTACTAATGCAGCGCACGCAACTAACGCAGACAATGCAGACAATGCAACAAATGCATCGCATCTAAATCCACAAACAGATAGTGGAATACAACTAACAACTACTTCAGGTGATATTGAACATGGATACAGACTAACAAAGGGCACTGAAGATTGGTATCTTTATATGGATGCATCAAACGACTTTGTTATTCGTAATGATTCCCATGATGTTTTTAAAATATTAAATGCAAGTAATAATATTTGGATAGATGGAGATGTTGGTATTGGTGAAACAAACCCTACTGAAAGACTTCATATTACAGGTAATAGTAGCGAAAAAATAAAAATTCAAACAACAAATAATTCATCCTCCTCCGCTTTAGTATTAAAAACTAATGGTTCTGTTTATGATTATTTGAATATTGAAAAAAAAGGCAGCACTGCCTCCGGTACTATTGGCGGTATTTCTATCGCAAACTTATCATTAATAAATGCCGGAATGCAAGCCGATGCAATGATGCTTGATGTAATGACAAATAATCCAATGTATTTTTTAACCAATAATCACTTAGCTGTGACTATTGAAAATACCGGAAATGTTAAGTTTGAGAAAAGCATTACAGCCGAAGACTCAGGCAATGCTGATATGAAAGCCTATATTTACGGCAGAGTTAACACAGACGGCGCCATCATAACAAATGCAAGTTCTGACGGTTTTACTTGTACAAGAATAAATACCGGCCAATACAAAATAACTTTTACCAACTCGCCCGGAAATATTAATAACTATATTGTTATTGCTACTACAAATGGAAGTTATTACAATGTCGGCGTCACCCAGGGTACCAACTATTTTACTTTATATGTGCGAGATACTAGTAGTAATAGTTATACTAACGCCCAAGTATCTTTCGTTGTTTATAAAAAATAAAATAATATGAAAACAATTTTAAGCATCCTAGCCTTTTTAACTATTAGTTTTAGTTTTGGGCAAACAGCAATCAAAAAAAGTAGTATATCATCAGGTGGTGGTGTTGTTACACAAGGCACAACAACTATGGTTTATACTATTGGCGAGATTGCTATTCAAGAGAATACCGTAGGCACAACGCATCTGTCAGAAGGTTTTATAGGACCTGACTTAACTGCCCTACTCGGTATAGAAGATTATACGGAATTAGCAGACATCAAAGCCTTTCCTAATCCTGTACAAGACAATTTAACCGTTGCATTAGCTGATTATAATAACTACGAAATTCATTTATTTGACTTAAACGGCAAAGAAATAATCAGTGTAAATGTAGAAGATGACAATCAAAGTGTACTTAACTTATCTCAACTAAAAACAGGTATGTATATTCTAACTGTGATTGACAGAGATAACAAACAAGCCAAAACCCTAAAAATTCAGAAATTGTAAACAACCTATAATACAATTATGCATAAAAAGTCATCTCAACATACCGAGATGACTTTTTTGCTATAAATAGTCTTGAAATTGCGATAATTATCATTTTTTATGTATTTTTGCACATTTATTATACTAAATGCTTATGAGTAAACAGACTTTTCTATTTATTGGTTTCGATAAAAAATCGAGTAAATTTTTTAAAACAATATTAGACAACAAAACAATTAATTTTTCATTTGTTGAGAAATACAATAAAAACGAAACCAACGATATTAATTTAATTGTACTAAATGCCGAGTATGATAAAACTTGTCTAATCTTATCTGATATTAGATCGGATAAAAAGAGAAAAGATACAAGCGTATTACTCTACACAAAAATTGACGAAAAATATATATTAAACTGCTACAAATCAGGCATTTCTGATTTCATCGACAAGAAATTACCCTCCGGAATTATCAGGGCAAAATTGACATATTACATCAATTACAAGAAAAAGAGTAAAAAAAGCTCTCTAAAAATCAAAATTGGCAATGTAACAATCAATACCAAAAAACGCAAGGTTACTCGTAAAGGAGCAGAAATAAATCTGACCAAAACTGAATATGATATTCTTACTTTACTTACGACAGACCGAAGCAAAATTTACTCAAGAGATGAAATATATCAGTATGTTTGGGGTAAAACTATTATAGTTGGCGAACGCACGCTGGATGTTCATATGAACAACTTACGAAAAAAAATAGGTAAAAATAAAATCAAAACCCGAAAAGGTATTGGTTTTATGATTAACCCCGAGCTGTAATTATTTCCAATCTACCGACAAACCGGGTTTTATTTCAAATCTGTCTGTTAAGCCTGCATTAACTTCCAATACAAATTTGGCGGGATAATCTGAGGGCAGCGTTGTTTCGTCAAGTGGCACTGCATTTTTAGCAATACTGACAATTTTCTTTTGTGCATTTATATAGATTATGTCTAATGGAATATATGTATTTTTCATGTAAAAATACAAAGGCTTTTCATTCTCAAAAATAAATAACATAGCATTTTCATCTTTCATGCTTTTGCGATACATCAATCCGGTTTCACGTTTGTAAGCATCCGTTGCCAATTCAATATTAAATTTGGCAATAATTCTGCCTATGCTATCGGTAATTTGCAATTCGCCTTCTTTGATAAAACTAAAATCTTCGCTCTGTACTTGATTTTGTTTATTTGAGTTACCATTGTCTGCACATGCATACAAACTTAGTAAAATAAGTAGTAAACCAACGATATTTTTCATTCTATAAATATTTTGATAAATAATAACCGGTAGCAGCTGCCAATAATCCGAAAACAATTGTACTCAACAGATAAGATAAAAACAAAAATGTTTTGCCGTTTTGCAACATTACAATATTTTCAAAGGCAAAAGAAGAAAAAGTAGTAAAACCACCCAAAAAGCCGGCAATCAACAATGCTTGATATTCGTGATTCAGGTGCATGGTTCGCAAGTTATATCCTGCCAATAAACCAATCAATAAACTACCCAAAACATTAACCAAAAAAGTACCTTTTGGGGTCAAATAATCGCTGTGATTTAATCCCAAGCCAATTAAATAACGAAAAGCACTTCCCAATCCGCCTCCTATAAATACTAGTAACAGTCTCATTATTGCGGCAAATTTTCTTTGTTAATTATCTCAATAACAGGAATATACAACTCTGTAATCCAATCTGCCGGATTTAATGATTTGGTGTGTCCTTTGCTATAAACTTCAAATGAAGAACGTGTTGCATCTACAATCAAACTATCATTAGTAGCCACAAAATCATTGGCTTTGTGCCATGCCTCCGCTAAATATTTGTAGTCACCTTGAAAAATAATTTTCAGGTATTTTCCACCGGGTGTTTGTCCTGTCAAAATATCATCTTTTACCGTAATTTTTTCTTTTGTAGGCATACAACTCGAAAAGATAACAGAATTATTATCGACATCTCTTTTATTGTAAATAGTAAAAGGTTTTCCGTTCATTTCAATATGATTATTGATAACATACATCAATACGATTGGCAATAATTCGTCCATTTTTTTACCCAAATTATCAAACTTACAACTTGCCGATTTATACAGGTAATAAGTACTGCTCAATTCGGTAATTTTATCAATTGTCGTTTCGTGTTTTTGCATATCAGCCTGCACAGACTTATCGAGCAACTCTAAGCCTCTTGTTAGTTGTGGACCTATCATATCGTTCATTTGTTTTGAATATATTCGTTGCATAAAAGGCAGTTCCCCTTCTGATGTCCACCTAAGCAACACGCCGTTTTCTTGCGGTATTATTTGCCATTTAAATTCTTGCATTTGTTCATTTGAGGACAAACTTTGTACAATTAAGCTATCGGCAGCCAGTGTTAAATTGGTTAACTTTTGACGCATTCCGTTCATATCGGTAAATCTGAAAAAATCGCCTTCTTTGTTAGTACTTTCTTGAAATTCGAACTGCATAGTAGAATCCTTTTCTTTGAATTGCGACCATTTGTCCCAATTTTTTAAATCGGCTATTTGCAAATAAACCAAGTTTGCCGGAGCTTTGATCAATCGTTCTCTGGTAACTAAATATGAATTGTTTAAGGACATAAAATATCCGACAAATACCAAAGCGCCTACAATAATGAACAAGAATGTATATTTTATTTTTCGTAACATCTTTCTATATTTTTTCATTGCAAATATATTGATTTTTACCACTAAATCTATAAATTAATACAAAAGGATTGCTTGTCCATAAAAATTTACAAGAATTTATTGAACAAACTCAAAAAAAATATGTTCATTTGCATCATAAAATTATTATATCAGGATATGACACATTTCCTACAAAAAATTCCAAACAAAACAAAAGGCTATTTACTTACATTAATCGGCATATTGGCTATGTCTAATGTATATATTTTTAGCAAGGCGGCATTAAGCGAACTAAAACTGGCGCAATTTGGTTTTTATTGGTTTTTATCCGGATTTTTACTCACATTAGCAGTTACTATACAACAAAAGTCGTATAAACTCATCAAAAATTTTAGCCAAAAAGATTATCTACTATTGCTAATGTTCGGGCTTATTGAAATTGCTTCAACCGTATTCTTTTTTAAGGCTATAAAAACTATGTCAAACCCGGGCGTTGTCGCATTTATGGCAAATTTAGGTCCTGTTTTTGTGCTTAGTTTGGGCGTTATTTTATTGAAAGAACGTTTTAATAAAATAGAAATTGTCGGTATTGCACTCACCCTTTCCGCTGCATTTATTTTAAGTTACAATCCACAATGGAAAAATCTAAATGAAATATTTATTGAAGGGAGTCTTTATGTATTACTTTTTACCTCATTATTTGCTATAAGTTCTATATTGATGAAAATAAATGTAGCCAAATTTTCGCCTGTTTTACTTACGCTAAATCGCACTTTATATTTGTTTGTTTTTTCATTAACTATGATGTTTTTGCAGAAATTACCCTTCGAAATAAGCTCAACAGCCATAAAAAATGTCTTGATTGGCTCATTTTTAGGACCTTTTCTTACAGCAATTGCCGGCTTGTACGCAATCAAGTATATCGAGGTTAGTCGCAAGTCGATATTATCATCTACCAAAGGACTTTTTGTACTGATTGGCAGTTACTTATATTTTGATAAAGCACCCACGAAAATTCAAATTATTGGCGGATTTTTATCAATAATAGGAGTTATTTTAATTATTGTTGGTAAACAATTATTAACTAAAAGTAAGAAAAAAGCATAAAAATCATCATTTGTAACTTTTAAAACCTAATTTTTACTCAAAATTTCTTACTTTTGCACGGATATCGTAGAACAACATCACGCATCAAAGTTGTTGCAAATTGTAAACTTTGGCAAGCTATTTGGTGTATGAAGAGTGAAAAATACAAAATAACAAATGAAGAATAATTCAAAAATTGTTGATAACGTACTCGATTTAATAGGTGATACGCCTATGGTTAGACTGCAAAAGGTAACCCAAAATCTTGTCGGAAATTATTACGGAAAACTTGAATCTTTTAATCCGGGAGACTCTGTAAAAGACCGGATTGCCAAATACATTATTGATAAAGCCGAAGCAGAAGGAATTTTGAAGCCGGGGGATACTATTATTGAAACCACCTCAGGAAATACCGGATTCAGCTTGGCAATGTTAGGCGCTGTGCGAGGTTACAGAGTAATGCTTGCCGTAAAAGACAAAGCAACCGAAGATAAAATAAACATGTTGCGTACTATGGGAGCAGAAGTGTATGTTTGCCCTTCGGAAGTTGCCGCAGAAGACCCGCGTTCTTATTACTCGGTAGCGCAAAGACTACATGAAGAAAATCCGGGTTCATTGTATGTAAATCAATATTTTAACGAATTAAATATCAAGGCGCATTACTTCTCATCAGGTAAAGAAATTTGGGAACAAACCGAAGGAAAAGTTACTCATGTTATTGCTTGTACCGCAACAGGTGGAACAATTTCCGGTATTGCCAGATATTTAAAGGAAAAAAATCCGAATATTAAAATTTTAGGCGTCGATGCTTATGGATCTGCCTTAAAGAAATATCATGAAACCGGTATTTTTGATACCGACGAAATATATTCGTACCGCATCGAAGGTTTAGGAAAAAATTTAATTCCAACCGCAACAGACTTCGACCTTATCGATACTTTTGTCAAAGTTACCGACGAAAATGCTGCCTATAAAGCACGCGAATTGGCTTTGAAAGAAGGAATCTTTGCCGGCTATACAAGTGGCGCTGCCTTAGAAGCCGCCGTGTTGTATGAAAAAGCAGGCGAATTTGACGAAAATAGCGAAGTCGTTCTTATTTTTCCTGACCACGGCTCGCGATATATGGGTAAAATGTACAGCGATAAGTGGATGGTTGAACAAGGATTTACAGAATTTATCAACATAGAAAAAGAAAGAAAAGTTGAATATGTAAAATAAAATTTTCAATTTTCAACACAAACTAAAAAAAAGAGTCATAAATATTAGTGACTCTTTTTTTTTATTTTTACTAAATCGCAATTAGATTTTTTTGTACTTTTACTCGCTCAAAACAAAACAGAATTATGAAAAAAATTATCATCATATTTATAAGCACCCTATTCATCTCTTCATGCTCAAACAAAGTTCATAAAGACGGAAATCTGACCATAACAGGGCAAGTAAAAGGCTTACGCTTAGGCAATTTAATCATCAAAAAATTTATCAAAGATAGCCTAAGCCCTATTGATTCTATTAAGGTTGACGGTAATGAAAATTTTGAATTTCACACAAATATTGATGAAGCGCAAATAATGCTTCTCGAACTTCCGGAAATAAAAGATGGGCGTATCACTTTTTTTGCAGCCCCAAACGATACTATTCATATTTTTACTTTCTTAGAAAGTTTTGCTATTGCTCCAAAAATTTCAGGTGGCAATAATCAAGCAAAAAGAAATGAATATCAAGAAATGATTAAAAAATTTAATGATAAAGAATTGGACTTATTCAAAGAAAAATTTGATGCTACCAAAAATTACAATACCGCCAAAGCCGATTCAATTGAAACAAAACTAAAAAGTCTAAAACGCAGAAGAGTACTTTATACTTTAAATTTTATTTTTAACAATAAAGACAAAGCTATTGCGCCTTATATGGCAATGATGGAATTTTATGACAATCCAAAAGCCTT
>CAZSBI010000189.1:0-13696 GCA_964604735.1 uncultured Flavobacteriaceae bacterium
TCTTCTTTTTTTCCATCTTCAACATTTTTTAATTTGTCAATCTTTCTAAAATCTTCCGAAATGTTTTTCAAATCTTCAACTGATTTAAAAGGAGATGATAAGGTCATAATCATTTTTTCTGCTTCTTCGTCAACTTGCATACGAATTGTTGCATTTTTCATTCTTTCCATAAATGCTTTTTCTGATGCCGATAATTTTTTTAGGCTGTCTTTGTATTTTTCAAGCAAGTCCTTTACATACATAATACTGTCGGTTTTTTCAGGCTTACGTATTTCTTCATTTTCACCGGTTTTTTCATTTTTCTCTTTCATTGACATCATAGCGCTCATGTCAATAGCAAGGTTATAAGTGCCGCTACCGTTTTCATTAAAGGTAACTTCTTCTGTAAGTTGACAGCTTGTCATGGTAATGACGGCAATAAATAGTAATAGTATTTTTTTCATTAGGTATAATTTTAAGTATTTATATGACGATTTTGACACAATATCATTGCGAATGCGTCATAAAAAAAGTAACATAAAAAACCTTTTAGTTTATGATATCAAAGCGTAAGTATTTTTGTAATACTTTGGGTACTTTAATACCTTCGGCGGTTTGATAATTTTCTAACAACGCTGCAACAACGCGTGGCAATGCCAACGAACTACCATTCAAAGTGTGTGCCAAACGGCGTTTGCCGTCGGCGTCTTTAAAGCGAAGTTTTAAACGATTGGCTTGGAAATCTTCAAAATTGGAAACCGAACTTACTTCTAACCAGCGTTTTTGTGCGGCTGAATATACTTCAAAATCGTAGGTGAGTACTGAGGTGAATCCTAAATCGCCACCACAAAGACGTACAATTCGGAAGGGCAATTCCAACTCGATTAATATATTTTTTACGTGTTCAACCATTTCGTCAAGCGCGTCAAAAGAATTATCAGGATGTTCTAAGCGAACAATTTCCACTTTGTCAAATTGATGCAAACGATTTAAGCCACGTACATGCGCACCGTAAGATCCTGCTTCGCGGCGGAAACAAGGTGTGTAGGCGGTGTTTTTTATCGGAAAATCTTTGTGTGACAAAATCACGTCGCGATACAAATTGGTTACGGGCACTTCGGCAGTCGGGATAAGGTATAGCTCATCGCGTTCTACTACATACATTTGTCCTTCTTTGTCAGGTAGCTGCCCTGTGCCAATTCCCGATGCTTCGTTTATTAGATGAGGCACTTGCATTTCTTCGTAGCCTGCCTCTTCGTTTTTGTCTAGAAAATAATTGATAATAGCGCGCTGTAGTTTCGCACCCTTTCCTTTATAAACCGGAAAACCGGCACCTGTAATTTTGGTGCCTAATTCAAAATCAATAATATCATATTTTTTTGCTAATTCCCAGTGAGGTAAGGCATTATCGCCTAGTTCTGGAATAGTTCCATGTTCAAAAACCTTTTCGTTGTCGGTGTCATCTTTTCCGAAAGGAACCAATTTGTTTGGCACGTTAGGAATTTGATACAACACTTCGAGTAATTCATTTTTGACAGTATCCAATTTATCGGACAAAAGTTTAATATTCTCTTTGATTTGAACTGTTTTTTGTTTGAGTAATTCAGCTTTTTGACGTTCTCCCGACTTAAAAAGATTGCCGATATCCTTGGATAATTTATTCATTTCGGCTAGTAAAGCATCGTTTTCGGTTTGCGTTTTTTTACGCATATCGTCAAGGTCGATGGCTTTGTTAATCAATTCGGAAGCATCAAAATTTCTTTTTTTCATTGCTTCGATTATTGCGTCTTTGTTTGCTTTAATTACACTAATTTGTAACATAATAAATTGGTTTTTCTATCAAAATTATTGAGCCACAAATATACATTAAATTTTCTCATATCTGTTTTTAATATACATAAGTGTGTAAACAAAAAAAATCTCGAAAAGACTTTCGAGATTTTTTTTGTGTACCTTGGGTGGGAATCGAACCCACACTCTGTTGCCAGAACTGGATTTTGAATCCAGCGCGTCTACCAATTCCGCCACCAAGGCTCATTAGCGAGTGCAAAGATAATAAAGTTTTTTTTGATATCAGAATATTTTTAAAGATTTTCTTGTTCTTTTTGCATTAACTCTTTCCATTCTTTATATCCATAAAAAGCCAAAACCAAAAAGATGAAATACTGAATGCCTGTAAATCCGTAGCCCTTAATAAAGTACAGAGGAACTGAGGCAATATTGACAACTATCCAAAATAGCCAACTCTCTAATTTTTTGGTAGCCATTAGCAGCATTGCCACAAAAGCGGCAGCTGTGGTAAATGTGTCTAAATAAGGAGTGACTTTTTTTATTTCAGACAGTTTTCCGCTTGATAAATGTTCCCAAACATAGGCAAAACTGTCGCTAAATCCCATTTTGTTTGACATTACCGGATTGCCGTCGCCCATCCAGTCATAACGATAAACAACAATAACTAAGCTGGCAGTAAATACAAAAATACCAAGTGAGATAAGTTTGTCTTTATAATTGATGCGCGTAATAGGAATATGTTTTTGGCTTTGATCATCGACGATGCGACTCCATACCCACCAGCCGTAAATACTCATTAATGTATAGTAAATATTGATGATAAGATCGCCGTACATTTGCCATTTAGATAGCAAATATACATATAAAACCGTACTGATAATACCGGTCGGATAGACCAAAATATTTTCTTTTTTGGCAAAAAATACACTAAGAATGCCAAATGCCATTGCTGTAAATTCAATTAAGATGTAAATAGCGGGCGTTTCTTTGTAGGGCGATATAAAAAAGTCGATAATTTCGTTCATAAAAAATATTTTGAGTCAAAAATAAGACTTTTTATCTATCTATTTTCAAAATTTTTCCTTTGATGGTTTTGTAGTTTTTATCATCTATAATCAAATCTTCTATTTCGAAATATAATTCTGCAATTTTATAAACGCTTGCTTGTTTTTTGCCGTTTTTATAAGGAATTATTTGCAGTTTGTATTTGCCAAATTGCCTAAATTCATCTACTTCTTTCATATTGAGTAAAGTAATTTTGTTGATAACAATACTGTCGGCACCGGCAAAATTAAGTTGTTGGATTTCTTTGTCTATATCAACATTTTTACTTCTAATAAATAAGCGTTCGGCATGTTTTTGCGCATAGTTTTTCATGTCTTCCTTGGTGTCGGGATTGTCTAACAGCAAGGATATTTCGAATAATTGTTGCAATTTTTGCTTGCTTATTTCCTTAAAGCTGTCTTCTGTAATGCCTTTTTCTTCTGATGTTTTTTTGGTTTCACTTAACTTGTCATTTTTTATTTTATTCTTATAAACTCGCTTGTCGTACTTAACAACTTTGCTATTGTGTTTCTCATCTAGACCTTCTGTCTGATTGTCTTTTGTTTCGTTGACAGGTATATATTCTGCTTCTTTTTGCATACTTTTTGATGTGTTTTGCGCACAACCCACCAATAAAATGCTTATATAATATATGTATAGAATTTTTTTCATCATTTTTTATTTTTCGGATTGATAACAAATCGCAATTTGACCACTTTGTTGTCTTTATAAGCAATTTCGAGTATTTCAATATTCCTAAGCAAACTTGTCGGGATGGTTAATTGCTCAATAAATTCTGTTTTACTGTATATTTCAATTCCTTTTTTGTCGCCAAACCATTGTTGATAAATAACGGCATCATCAGCAATGCTTTGTTCTAATTTTTCTCTTCGTTTTTGCCAATTTTGACTTTCAGAATTGGAATAATGTCTAATCATAAGTGAATGCAAATCGGTTTGTAATACAATTTGTTCGCTATAATCTTCACCGGCAATATTCCTGTTGATTACAATGTTTTCAAAATATGGCGATGTAATTTTTAATTTAATTTGTTCTTGCAAGCTGCGCAAATCAATGCAATTGTCTTTTAATTTGAGCATTTTTTCCGATTCGTTTTCTAAAATCAAAGTGACTTTTACATCATTTACCGGAGATTGCATTTCGTCAACAAAACAAAAATGAACTTTTTTAGCGCTTGGTTTGCTAAACTGCCAAGCCAATAAAATAGCTAATCCGACCAAAATACCACCGATAAAACTAATTCCTTTCGTTTTGATTTTGCTGTTTTTTTGAGGTTTTGGGCTGTTTTGCTGTTTAAAATCTGCCCAATTTTGATAACCCGTATATTCAGACAACAAATTTAACATATCTATACGGGGTAATTTTTGTACATCGTTTCTAAAATAGTTGTAAAACCATTTTTCGCTGACGCGCCCCTTTACTTTGTGTAGCAAATCTTCTTGAAAAGTTACGATATCATCGCCCTTCCACTGCGATATATCAGCAGAAAGCGCCGTGTTTTCTTGCAAGAAAGTCTTAGCAACCGCTTGTTTTAATTTTTCGAATAATATTTTTTCTTCTGCTGTCAAATTGTCTAATTAATTGATTGTCAACATACTGCGATTATACAAATGTTTTACAAAGTCCTTACAAGCCTTTTACCACAAAAATTTTGCCAATGGCTGTAGGTTTGTGTCATAATTAAAAACGAAAGTACAAAATAATTATTGAATCAGAGAAAAGATGTTGTCGTTTGTCCTTAGTGCGATTATCACTTTTATCATCTTTTTCTTTTGAACAACTAATGAGCATCAAAAAAATCATTAAAAAATAAATATTATGAAAACAAAAAGTTTATTACTAGTACTATTATTAGTCGGAACTGTTATTTCTTGCGACAATTCAAAAGGAATTACAAAGGAAAGAACCTATGGCACAACACGCCGTTATCAAACTCCAACACCACAAAAAGATTTAGAAATCGAAGTAGATGATGATGCAGTAACAAATTCTACTGTCAAAACAGAGGTGAAAAAGGATAAAAAAAGGCTAAATGAAATGCCTGTTCTACAAGAAATAATGTATGAAGAAAATGATGTGGAAGATGATGTGTTTTATTGTAAAACAGAAGAAATTCAGGATAATCATAACACCAATGAGTACGATTTTATCAAAGACAATGATTATTTGTTGGCAAAAACAAATCCGCTTTCTACTTTTTCTATCGATGTAGATAATGCAGCATATTCGGTAGTAAGACAACATTTAAACAGAGGCGTATTGCCACCAAAAGATGCCGTTAGGGTAGAGGAGATGATTAATTATTTCGACTATCATTATGCACAACCCGCAGGCGAACATCCTTTTAGCGTGTTTACCGAAGTAGCTTCGGCGCCTTGGAACTCGCAACATCAGTTGGTAATGGTTGGTATTAATGGCAAAGACTTAGATTTTGACAATATAAAACCAAGTAATTTGGTGTTCTTAATCGATACCTCCGGCTCGATGAGTGACAGAAATAAATTGCCTTTACTAAAAAAATCGTTTAAAGTATTGCTTAACAATTTGCCCGAAAACAGTAAAGTGGCAATTGTTGCTTATGCCGGAAGTGCCGGATTGGTATTACCTTCGACATCGGTCAAAGAAAAAAAGAAAATTTTACGAGCTTTAAACAGATTGTCCTCCGGAGGCAGTACTGCCGGTGGTGCAGGTATCAAGTTGGCATATAAAATAGCCTTCCAAAATTATAAAGCCAATGGCAACAATCGCGTTATTTTGGCAACCGACGGCGATTTTAATGTGGGTGCAAGTTCGTCTTCTGAAATGGTCAGATTGATTCAAAAACAGAAAGAAAAAGACATTTATCTAAGCATTTTGGGTTTTGGAATGGGCAATTATAAAGATGGCAGAATGGAACAAATCAGTAATGCCGGAAACGGAAATTATTTCTATATCGACAACTATTCCGAAGCATTAAAAGTGTTTAAAAAAGATTTATTGGCAAATATGTTTACCATAGCCAAAGATGTTAAAATTCAAGTCGAATTTAATCCCGCCAAAGTAAAAGCATACAGACTAATTGGTTATGTCAATCGTAAAATGGCAAACAAAGATTTTAATGATGACACCAAAGACGCCGGCGAATTAGGTCCCGGACATACCGTTACGGCTTTGTACGAATTAGTACCCGCAGGAAGTAGCGAAAAAATAAACGGAACGGACGATTTAAAATATCAAAAAGTACAAATAGACCGTACTTCAAGCGAATTGCTAACCGTGAAATTGCGCTACAAACCTATTAAAAGCAACAAGAGTAAATTGATAAAAATTCCGGTTTTAACCAGCGGAAAAGAATGGAAACAAGCAAGCAAAGATTATCAGTTTGCTGCATCAGTTGCCGGATTCGGTATGTTGCTTCGCGATTCTAAATACAAAGGCAATACATCGCCAAAATTATTAAGGGAATTGGCTTGGCAATCAAAAGATTATAATGATAAATACAAAAATGAATACATCACTTTGATTGATAGATATGAAGAGATTGTTAGTCAGAAACCTATGGTCGATAACCAATAATTCTTAGCGCGATTGTCATTCCTATCGTCGTTTAGCTCGGAAGGATAAAGCGACAGTAAATAGCAAAAAAAACATAAAACAATTAATTAAAAAAATAAATATTATGAAACCGAAAAAGAACAAAAAAGCAGATTTAAACAATTACACAACTACATTTTTCTTGCTAGGATTAGTAGCGATGCTATTTATCAGCTGGAAAGTGATTGAACTTAAAACAGAAGATAAAATTTATGAAGAAGAGATAGTTTGTGTTTCAGGCGACGATGACGAGGGCACTATTGAAATTACTATAGAACAACCAGAGCCTGAGCCTATTCCAAAAAAAGTTGAATTAATTGATATTGAAATCCAAGATGACAATGAAGATGTTGAGGTGCCGGAATTTATATCCACAGAAGATGATGAGGATACTTCAACACCGGAACCCGTTGCCATAGAAACTGACGATGATGCCGAAGATGACATTCAGCCTGATGTGCCATTTCAATTTATCCAACAAGCGCCTATATATCCGGGTTGTGAAGGAAAGAAAGGCGAAAAATTGAAAAAATGTGTTGCTGATAAAATTAGAAATTTTGTAGGAAATAAATTTGATAAAGAACTAGCATCAGAATTAGGTGTTTCAGGTAAAATTAAAATAATGACACAATTTACCATCAATAAACAAGGAAAAATTGTAGATATTAAAACCCGATCTAAATATAAAGAATTGGCAGGAGAAGCTAAAAAAGTGATTCATCAATTGCCTAAAATGATTCCGGGAATGCAAAGAAATCTTGCTGTTAATGTAACTTACACTTTGCCTATTATTTTTAAGATTGAAGAAGAATAATACCAATTAGGAGTCAAAATACTTGACAAATAAATTGGTATGTGTTGTTTTGTTTGTTAATATATCTCCTTAAAGACTTTTGTTTTTGAGGAGATATTTATTAATATCTTTGTTATATGAAAAATCTGATTCGCTTAGCACTCAAATTAATGATATTATTTGTAAGCACAACCGTTTTGTATATTATTATTGCTTTACTGCTGAGTTATATTCCTGCAAATACTAAGATAGAATCTGCAACGGATAAGCAAATTTTTTTACACAGCAACGGCATACATTTGGATATTATTATTCCCATCGAAAATTTGAATAAATCCTTAAAAAAAGATTTGATAATTAACCAAAACGATCAGTATTTATCTTTTGGCTGGGGTGATGAGGATTTTTATCTTAATACAGCACAGTGGAAGGATTTAAAACTAAAAACAGCTATAAATGCTATGTTTTTGCCTAGCAATACTCTAATGCACGTGACAAGATATACCTACAAGCAAACCGATTGGGAAGCAGTCGATTTAACACAAAAACAGTTGGATAAATTAAACATTATTATCGATAAAAGTTTCAGTAAAGACAGTAGCGGTGCAAAGAGAATGATATTCAATGCCGCTTATGGATTGAACGATAATTTTTATCAAGCCGAAGGCAGTTATTCAATTATAAAAACTTGCAATACTTGGGTAAATAGTACATTTAAATCAACCGGTTTAAAAAGTAGTATTTGGACACCCTTCGATTTTGGTTTGATGCATTATTATCAGAAATAAAAAAGGTTTCGCTTTGTTGCGAAACCTTTAAAATATTATAATTGGCAAACAATTTATTCAGCCAATGTAAAATTACTTATTTTGGTAAATAAATCATTTAATTTTGCTTTACTTTTAGCCAAGTCACTTTTAACAACCGATTTTGTTTCGGTGAGTTTACATTTGGCTCTTTCGACTAAATCGTCATAATAAGCAATGCCTTCTGATAAGTTTTTAGCAAATTTATCAAAATACCTAGCCTGTTTTTTATCAATAGCCACTGTAATTTCATCAATTTGATTTTTTAAATAATCAATGTATAAATTTAGTTCTTTCACAAACATATGAGGACGATATCCTTTGTTTGCGACAAAATTTCTGCCGTAAATATGTCCTACCATTTCTTTGAGCGAAACAACTTTTGAGAAGTACGCCATATTTGGTCCAGGGCAAACCGTAACACCGTTGTCCTTTATTTTATAGTCGATATTATGCGTAATAATTGAGGGTTCAGATAAGCCAACACATAAACATTCCGGCGCGGTAATGCGGTCAAATTGTTTTTGGTATTCGTCGGCAGGTAGATTTTTATTATCTAATTCCTTCAATTTTAAGACTTGATACTGACGCGATGCCGTACAAATAGGTTTGTCTGTGTATTCGGTATTGTAAACCAAGTAGCCTTTTGGACAAGGGCTTCCGGCACGTCCTTTTTTAGCCTTTTCTTGTTTGATTAAAGTGGCTGATGCAGTGCGTAAACTGTTAAAAGGCACACCTAGTGGCGAAATATTGCTTAAATACAAATCCTTCTCTTCGGCTTTTGCCAATTCGTTGGTAGTATATTCGTCAACCGTAGTGGCTTCGGGTACTAATAAAAATGGAGTTCCCCAACCGACGCTGTCAACTTTGTAGTAATTAACTAAGAATTCTTGTTCCTCAACCGTACCCACACCACCTTGTGCGGTAACGCTTAATGTCAATTTGTTTTTAGGAACGGTTTTACCTTTATTTTGAAGGGCTTTTTCGTAAATTTCATATACTGCCTCCTGAAAGTCGGCTCTATGATTTCTAAATTCTTCAAGTATCGGTCCTAATAGATAACCATCGGTTGCAAAGGCGTGTCCGCCACAATTCAAACCCGATTCGATTCTATATTCAGATACCCAAAGTCCTTTTTTGGCAAAGAATTTTCCTTGAATAAGAGCAGAACGATAGTCGCTTACTTTAAGCACAATTTTCTTTCTAAAATATCCATCTTCGTTGGGATAAAAATCGTCAAAATTTTCGATATATCCATATAAACGCGGACTCATACCTGCCGAAAGCACTACCGATGATTCCAAATCGCTGTTAGCAAAACCACGCAATGCTGCATGCGCATCGTTAAATTCGTAAGGTAACTTTTCGCCGTTTTTATAGTTTTCTTTATCAACTTTGGTCATGATGTTAACATCAATGCTACCCATTACAAGGTTTTTTTTGATCCATTGTTTGATATCTTCGATACTATAATTTGAAACAATTTGTTTAAACTCTTTTTTTAACTCGGAAGTATCCGGTAACATATCAAAATATTTTTCGATATCAGCCTTTTTTTCTTCGTAATTGTTTTTTAGTTGCTCAAATTTTTTTGTTGATAAATCATTAATTAAATTAAGGTATGCCGTAATTCTTTTTGCAGCATAATCCTCAACTTTTTGTGTTATTTCTTGATAGGGTAAATTGCGTTTTTTTGAATACGCTTCGCGTAATTTTTCCAATAATACGTTATCTACTAGTGAGATAACTGAGTCAATTCCCCATTGTGATACCTTCAAAGGTGAATCGATGGTATAAGCAACGCCCATTACCGGAATGTGAAATAAATGTGGACTTTTCATAGTTTTGCCTTAGTTTGTTTTGTCTTAATTGACAAATATAGACTAAAAAATGATTAGAGATAGCTTTTTAACAAAAAAATATGGATTGAAAAGTAAATTGATAAAGACTCAATACCATATTTTTTTTCATAAAATACTGATAAGTTTATTAAACTGAGACATTGAAAGTGTTAAAATGCTATTTATTAGTTGCTTATTTGCAATAAAGTTGTATTTTTAGTCTGCAAACAAACAAACATAAAATGACTTTTAAACGAATTACATCAGTAGATATTTTCAGAGGATTGACCATTGCGTTTATGATTTTGGTCAATACACCCGGAACTTGGGGTCACATTTATCCTCCATTAGAACATGCCGCTTGGCATGGTATTACACCAACTGATTTAATTTTTCCCTTCTTTCTTTTTATCGTGGGCGTTTCTATTGTGTTGGCATATCACAAAAAAAGAAAATATATTGATTTCAAAGGCTTTGGGAAGATATTTTCAAGGAGTGTAAAAATCATTTTAATAGGATTATTGCTAGCAGGTTTTACCTATAAATTTCCATTTTTCAAAGACATTTCGCATCTGCGTCTTCCCGGTGTATTGCAACGAATAGGACTTGTATTTTTTGTTTCAGGCTTATTATTTGTGTATGTAAGAAACTGGCGTTGGTATGCGCTTCTGCTACTTGTTTTACTGGGAGGTTACTGGTATAGTATGACACAGATCCCGATCAATAATGAAATGCCAAAACTTACGAAAACACATAATTTAGCATCTGTAATAGATAATAAAATAATTACAAAAGATCATATGTGGAAACATTATGAAAAAGAGGGTTATGTACAAGGCGACTATGATCCCGAAGGTTTATTTAGTACACTGCCGGCTATTGCAACAACTATTTTAGGTATTTTCTTAGGACTTATTTTGGTTAATATTCGTATTTCGCCTTATGCAAAACTAATTTTGTTTATTGGAATTGGATTTAGTTTATGGCTATTAGGTTGGTGGTGGAGTCAGTATTTTCCGCTCAACAAAAGATTGTGGACAAGTAGCTATGTGCTCTATACAGGCGGATTGGCTTATTTAGTATTCGGACTGATTTATTTCATAGTAGATATTCTCAATTACCAAAAATGGGCAAAGATTTTTAAATATCTGGGTATGAATGCAATAGCTATTTTTACTTTATCGGTTTTTCTGACAAAATCATTTTATTTATTGCATATACCTACGACAAAATATACTATTCATGGTTGGTTATACCATTATATATATGTAGTTCCTTTGGGTAACAACGAATTATCTTCAATGCTTTATGCACTTTCTGTGGTTATTTTTTATATATTCGTAGCTTGGATAATGTACCGAAAACGTATTTTTATCAAAGTATAATAATGTTCGGTTATAATAACAAATTTTTATGGCACTAAATTATATTTGGGTAGGCTTTTTCTTAATAGCTTTTGTGGTAGGTTTAATTAAGCTTGTTTTTTTAGGCGATGTCGAAATTTTTTCGACTATGATGAAAGCGCTTTTTGATCGTTCTAAATTAGGTTTTGAATTATCATTAGGTTTAACCGGCATTCTCGCTTTATGGATGGGCATAATGAAAATTGGCGAAAAAGGCGGTATGATTAATATACTTGCCCGTGCCGTAAGCCCGCTTTTTACCAAATTATTTCCCGAATTACCCAAAAATCATCCTGCTATTGGCTCTATGATGATGAATATTTCTGCCAATATGCTAGGCTTAGATAATGCAGCGACGCCACTCGGGTTAAAAGCCATGAAAGATTTGCAGGATATTAATCCCGAAAAAGAAACGGCAAGTAATGCACAAATTATGTTTTTGGTCTTGAATACCTCCGGTTTAACATTGATTCCGGTAAGTATTTTAGCCTTGCGTGCTATGAAAGGTTCGGCAGACCCGACTGACATATTTCTGCCTATATTGATAGCCACTTTCGTATCGACTATGGTTGGTTTGTTATATACTGCATGGCGTCAGCGAATAAATCTATTAAACACAGTAGTTTTAACTTATTTATTGGGAATGACAGCCGTGATTGGCGGATTGGCATATTATGTATATTGGCTGGAAGATCCGGAAAAAATAAGAGTGTTCACTAATTTGTTGAGTAATATTACATTATTTAGCATTATTACCATTTTTATAGGCGTAGCTTTTTATAAGAAGGTAAATGTGTATGATGCTTTTATTGAAGGCGCCAAAGATGGTTTTAAGGTTGCCGTGTCAATTATACCGTATCTGGTAGCCATGCTGGCAGCAATTGGAGTGTTTACAGCTTCGGGAGCAATGGACTATGTACTCGACGCATTTCGTTTTGTAATCTCAGGAGTGGGTATGGATACTCGTTTTGTAGATGGACTACCAACAGCATTTATGAAACCACTAACAGGTGGCGGAGCACGCGCCGCGATGGTAGAGAGTTGGGTAAATCACGGTGTTGACGGATTTGTAGGACATTTAACCGCTATTTTACAAGGTAGTACAGAAACGACTTTTTATGTTTTAGCAGTATATTTTGGCTCCGTGGGTATTAAAAAAACACGTTATGCGGCTACTGCCGGAATCGTTGCGGATATTGCCGGAATTATTGCAGCCATATTTATTACCTACCTTTTCTTTGGTGGATTGAAATAGGCAAGCCTACAAAAACCTTAATATTTATACAATGAAAAAATTTTTATTATTTGTTTTAATCATCTTTTCTTTTCAACATTGTAAAGTGCAAAAAACAGTTGTTAAAAATGAAAAAAACAGACAAACAGCAGTAGCAACAACACTAGACCAATGGCACTTAGCTGCTGCTAATGCAAATTTTGAAAAGTATTTTGATTTGATGGATAATGATGCCGTTTTTGTAGGTACAGCCAAAGAAGAAGTGTGGACAAAACAAGCGTTTATGCAATTTGCCAAACCCTATTTTGACAAAGGTAAGGCTTGGAAATTTACCAAAATAAGCAGAAATATTTATCCATCACAACATGCTGACTTGGTTTATTTTGACGAGTTGCTGAATACTTGGATGGGTGTTTGTCGCGGCTCAGGTGTTATGGTTTATAAAAATAAACAATGGTTGATAAAACATTATGTATTATCTGTTACTGTGCCAAACGACAAAATACAATCGGTGATAAAAATAATAAAGGAATAACTTAATCTAACAACGACACCAAAGTATCGGCAATAGCCAAACTAGCCGTAGCCGCCGGCGAAGGTGCGTTGCCAATATGTATAACATTGTTTTCGCGTAAAATGAGAAAATCATCAATTAATTCGCCTTTCTTGTTTACAGCTTGTGCTCTTATGCCGGAGTTTGCCGGAATTAAATCTTCTTTATTAATTTCGGGAATTAATCGTTGCAAGGCTTTGGTAAAAGCATTTTTTGACCAAGAACGATACATTTCATAAGCCCCGTCACGCCAATATTTTTGTGCAACTTTTAAAAATCCCGGATAACTGAGCGTTTCAAATAATTCAGGAAAATTAATTTGTGTTTTTTGATAACTTTCACGTCCAAAAGCAAGCACCGCATTTGGTCCGGCTTCAATACCACCTGAAATACGACGGGTAAAATGAACACCTAAGAAAGGAAACTCCGGATTAGGCACAGGATAAATCAAATTGTTGACCAAAAACTCTTTTTCGGGTTTTAATTGGTAGTATTCGCCTCTGAAAGGAATGATTTTATAATCAATTTTTGAGGTTTTTTTTGCCAGTTTATCAGCGTATAATCCACTGCAATTATAGACAAGATCAACAAGATGTGTTTGTTTGGTAGTAATAATTTCTACTTGATTGTTTTGTTTGATGTTTACAACTTTTTCCTT
>CAZSBI010000190.1:0-3233 GCA_964604735.1 uncultured Flavobacteriaceae bacterium
TTTTTTGTATTCAGAAAAAACGTCTTATATTTGCACTCGCTAACGCAAAGAAACGGTTTGGTAGTTCAGTTGGTTAGAATGCCTGCCTGTCACGCAGGAGGTCGCGAGTTCGAGTCTCGTCCAGACCGCAAAAAGCACTCATTATTTTGAGTGCTTTTTTTATTTTATACAATTGTAAATGCGTAGAACACAATGGAAAGTCATACGCTAAACTCAGATTTTACAAGATTAAAACAGACAAAAACAAAACAAGACCACCATTTAAGGCAGTCTTGCTTCTTTTATCCCCTTGTGTTGTTAAAATCCGAGGGTCATTCCTAACAGATAATTGGTACCTGCTTGTGGAAAATAATAAGGTGAATCGCCCCACATATAACCATTTGAGGCGTATTTTTTATTGAATAAATTATTTACTTGTAAACTTAATCGTAGATTTTTAAAATAGTTTTTAGGCTTCATTTCGAACGAAACAAAGGCATTTTCGACAAAATAAGCATCTAATTTTGAGGCATCTATATTGCGATTATCCATAAATTGCTCGCCCACATATTTTGAAATAAGTTGAATGTTTATACATTTGCTTGGCTTAATCGAAATTACACCTCCGGCGACTACATCGGGGGAGTAAGTCAATTTGGTGTTGCCAAAATTCTTTAAATTGCCTGCTTCGGTAACAAAATAATTATCGTTGCGGTTGTCACTTAAAGTGATGTTGGCATTAACGCTTAGCAATTTGCTAAATTTATATGCCACTTGTGTTTCTATACCCAAACGACTGCTTTTACCGACATTTTCTCTGATGGGGTTGCCCACATTGTCAATTTTACCACTCAATACCAATTGGTCTTTATAAAGCATTGCGTACAAATTGGTTTCTACCAGCAAATTATCGGCTTTATATTTCCAGCCCGCTTCAACATTATTTAGTGTTTCCGGCTTTGGCTTGTCTGTATTGTTGATATAATCATCGCGGTTTGGTTCACGATGCGTTTGTGCCACAGACAGATATAAGTCGTTGTGTTTGTTTAAGTTGTAGAACAACCCGATTTTCGGATTGATAAAAAACAAATCATCTTTGGTACTCCAATTATAGTTCCAATCGAGTGTGCCGTCCACTTTGTACGAAATACTTCTGAATTGAATATCGGTAAATAATTTCATTTTATCAGAAAGATTATAAATGCTTTTGGCAAATCCGTTGTAAGCTTTTTTAACACCCAAATTGTTATAATATTCGTGTCTGATTTTGCTATCCGAAGCAAATTGTGCCCATATAACGCGTCCAAAATGTCTGCCGTCGTACTCGTTGGCTGCCAAACCTAAGGTAAGTTTCATCTTGTCGGTCTTATATAGAGCCGAAGCAGTTACGCCATAAAAATCGTTGTCTAACCATTTGCGTCTGATTAAATCTGTTTTATCAATAGTCGCGCCGTTGATGTCAATGGGGCTTAATCCATAATCGGCAAAATCGCGATCTTGTTTATATTGTTCGTAGTAGCCGCGTCCATAAGTATAATGAGCAGTTAAATTAAAAGCTAAATTTTGGGCAACTTTGCGTTTGTAATGCAGTTGATAATGATCTTGCTTGTAGTTATCAACTTCTCGGTCGTAAAAATCGACTACTTCCCAAGCATCGTTGTAGATAGCACCTGCCGAATTAAAAGTAGGATTGGTTTCATAAGTATCTTTATCAATACCATTCCACGATTGATAAGTAACTTCGGCGCCTCCAAAAACAATGGCTTTTAAAGTATTTTTAGCATCTTTGTAAGTGCCCGATACAAAGTATGAGTTTAGGTCTGATGAAGCTCTGTCAACATAACCGTCCGAAGTGATTTTTGAAAACCTTCCGGTAAATTCAAAATGATTATTTAGCAACCCGGTACTTCCCTTAACACTATATTTTTTAGTGTTAAACGAGCCATAAGTGCCCGACACTTGCGAGTAAGCACGCGGACTGATTTTGTCGGTTTCTAAACTGATGCCGGCACCAAAAGCGCCTGTTCCGAAAGTAGAAGTACCGACGCCGCGTTGCACTTGCAATGATGACGTTGATGCGGCAAAATCAGGAATGTCAACCCAATATACACCGTGTGATTCGGGGTCATTTAAAGGCACGCCGTTTAAAGTAACATTTATTTGTTGCGCGCTGATACCACGAATACGAATACCCGTGTAACCTACACCTGCGCCTGCATCAGAGGTAGTAACGACGCTGGGCGTTTGACTTAATAAATATGGAACATCCTGAGCCAGATTTTTTTCTTGTAATGCAGCTTGCGAAATATTGGTTTGTGCCACCGGCGTATTTTTATCTGCTCTTACAGCCGAAATAAGCACTTGTTCTAATTGGGTTTTGTCATCGTCTAAAGTAAAATCTACTTTAATGTCTTTTGTAATGTTTAAAGTAGTAGAGATGCTTTTATAAGCCATTGAAGACACTTTGATTGTATAAGCACCTACGGGCAGACTGATTTGGTATTTTCCTTTAATATTCGAAATTGCACCTTTGTTTAGTTCATTTACAAAAATTGCAGCACCAACTATGGGTTCATTAGCATTGTTGGTAATTGTGCCACTAAGTGTAGCTTGTTGACCAAAACTTGATAAGCCGGTCAGTAATAACAGTAAAAATAATTTTTTCATTGTGTTTGTTTTTTCAATTATACATATATTGTTTAATGAAAAAACAAGGGACGGGTCATTAGTATTAGCTTCCTTAACAGCATTACCTGTTCAGGTTCTAAGGGTATGATCTCAGCTCGTTATATTTGAGCACCCCTGTTTTTCAGATGGCAAATATATGAACTTTTTCGGATTAAAATTTTTTATTCCTGTTAAATATTTTTCCCTAACTTTATACTTTCAAATTTATAAATATTAGAACTATGAGATATACACCTTTATCAGCAAAATTATACCAAAAAAATCGACAAAAATTTATGGCTAAAATGAAGTCAAAAACACTTGCCGTTTTTAACTCAAATGATATTTACCCGATTAGTGCAGACAGTACAATTCCTTTTCAACAACACCGTGATATTTTTTATTTAACAGGTGTTGATCAAGAAGAAAGTATCTTGTTGCTGTTTCCTGATGCTGTCGATAAAAATGACAGAGAAATTTTATTTTTACGCGAAACAAATGACCACATTAAAGTATGGTATGGTCCAAAATTGACCAAGAAAGCCGCTGCCGAACTAACCGGTATAACCAATGTACAATGGTTGGAT
>CAZSBI010000191.1:0-2674 GCA_964604735.1 uncultured Flavobacteriaceae bacterium
GGTTGAAGTTGGAAGTACGAAGTCGGAAGACCGAAGGAGGTGGCAGTTCAGATAAGCCAAAGGCTAAGAGCCAAGAGCCAATAGCCAATAGCTAATAGCCAACAGCCAATAGCCAACAGCCAATAGCCAACAGCCAATAGCCAATAGCCAACAGCCAAAAACAAAAAACCAAAAAATTAACTATCTTTGTCAGCACAATTATATAATGAATGATACAAGCAAAAAATCTACATAAAAAATATGCTGAACTCGAAGTGCTGAAAGGTGTCGATTTGTCTATAAAAAAAGGTGAAGTTATTGCCATTGTTGGTCCTTCCGGAGCCGGAAAAACAACGCTTTTGCAGTTGATTGGCACTTTGGACAGACCAAGCAATTTGAGTTACGAATTAGTCATAAACGGCACCGATTTAAAGCAGTTGTCCGATAAAGAATTGTCAAAATTCAGAAATAAAGAAATCGGGTTTATCTTTCAATTTCATCAATTGTTACCCGAATTTACGGCGCTCGAAAATGTTGCCATTCCGGCATATATTGCAGGGGTCGAAAAAGACGAAGCTGACAAAAAAGCCAAAGAATTGCTTGTTTTGTTAGGACTGGCAGATCGTATTACACATAAACCTTCAAAATTATCAGGCGGCGAGCAACAACGTGTGGCGGTAGCGCGTGCCTTAATTAACAATCCGGCGGTTATTATGGCAGATGAGCCGAGTGGCAATTTGGATAGCGAAAATGCCAAGCAATTACATCGTTTGTTTTTCGATTTGCGCGACCAATTTGACCAAACTTTTGTTATTGTAACACACAACGAAGAGTTGGCAGAAATGTCTGACCGAAAATTGACAATGCGCGATGGAAAAATTATTGATTAAATGAGTTTTAAACAGCCCGAAATATTATATGCGCTACTGTTATTATTGATTCCTATAATCATTCATTTGGTTCGTTGGAAAAAATATAAACAGGAGTTATTTACCAATGTCGATTTTTTAAAGGATTTGGAAATCAAGTCGAGGCGAAGCAGAAAACTGAAAGAATTATTGGTGTTGCTTACAAGATTATTGGCATTTGCTTCCTTGATTGTGGCTTTTGCGCAACCCTTTTTTGCTTCTAAATCTGCCAAAAATAATTTAAACGGGGCGCAAACGGTAATTTATGCCGATAACTCGCTTAGTATGTCTGCGCCTACACATAATACTAATTTGTGGCAAGAAGTTGTACAAGATTTGGTTAAAAATATTGACGAAAATGCCACATACACTTTTTTTACAAATACCCAAACGTATAAAAACATAAACGGTAAACGTTTTAAAGAAATATTGTTCAATACGCCTTTTGTAGCGCAAAATACGCATCATAATTTACAGTTGAAAAAAGGAAATTTTTTGTTTGAAAATGCTCGAAATAAACAACAGAATTTTGTATATATCTCTGATTTTCAAAATGTTGATAATCAAAAAATAGATACGACATTATTCGATAAGAATATCAATTATCAGTTTTACGTAAAGCAAGTCAAAGATTTGCCTAATATGAGTATCGATACGATTTGGCTGCAAAATCAAGATGCCGATAACTATGTTTTACAACTAAAATTGTCGGCAAATAGCAAGGAATTGCAATCGCCGGTAAGTATATTGCAAGGCAAGAAATTGCTTTGGCGCGGTTATGTCGATTTTAAAGACAGTCTGCAACAACAAATTACGGTTCAGTTGCCCTTTGCCAAGCAAATAGAGGCGGAGCTAAGTATTAATGACAAAGGATTTCAATTTGATAACAAACTGTTTTTTAGTATTCATCAGCCCGAAAAAACAAATATACTGCTGATTGGCAACAAGTTACCCGATTTTGTTAAGAAAATATATACAGCCGATGAGTTTGTTCTCGATTTTGCCAAAGCCAATAATATCAATTATGCCAAATTAGAACAATACAGTTTGATTATCTTGAATGAAATAAGCCAACCCGAAGCAATTTCGGCAGATGCTTTGCAAAAATATGTATCTAATTATGGCAACTTAATGCTTATTCCGCCTTCTGAAAAACCTGAAAAAATGGCTAAACTGTTAAGCAATTTGCATTTGCCTTTACAAGTTCAATTAGACAGCAACAAAGTATTTTTGAATAAGATACATTTTTCACATCCGTTTTTTAAGAAAGTATTTTTGAAAAGAACGAGCAATTTTGCTTATCCCTATGTCAAAAAACACTTACAATTTGCTACAAACGGCAATTGGTTATATCAATTAAGTGACGTAACTGCATTTGCTCAAATAATAGATAAAAAAGGAAAAATAATTGTATTAAACGGCGGTTTATCTATACAAAATTCCAATTTTACAGAGGCGCCATATTTGCTTGTTCCCTTGTTTTACCAAGCCGGAAAAATACAGCAAAATACAAATGAATTATATTATAATATCGGGCAAAAAAACAGTTTTACAGTACATACGAATTTGTCAAAAGACGCCGTTTTAAAACTCAGAAAAGGCAAGCAAGAAATGATACCGATGCAAGTAAATCAATTTGACAAAGTACAGCTAAGCACTACTGATTTTCCTAGTGATGCAGGAGTTTATGAAATAGTCAAAAATGATACGAAAATCTCGACGGTAGCTTATAATTTTAGCCGAAAAGAACAGGAGCAAAAATATATTGATTTGCCCACGATGAAGAA
>CAZSBI010000192.1:0-3992 GCA_964604735.1 uncultured Flavobacteriaceae bacterium
TATCCTTGTAAGAATAGTAAGCTAGACAATAGCCTTCGCCGTCGTCACGTCCGGCACGCCCTGTTTCTTGATAATAGCTTTCTAAACTTTTAGGCATATTATAATGTATCACAAAACGCACATCGGGCTTATCAATACCCATTCCAAAGGCTATTGTGGCTACAACCACATCAATATCTTGCATCAGAAACATATCTTGATGACGCGCACGAGTTTTGGTATCCAATCCGGCGTGATATGGAATGGCTTTTATTCCGTTTACTTGCAAAGTTTGCGACAACTGTTCAACGGTTTTACGACTCAAAGCATAAATAATACCCGATTGTCCTTCACGTTGTTTGATAAACTTGATTAAATCTTTATCGACATCGGCTGTTTTCTGACGTACTTCATAAAACAAATTTGGTCTGTTAAATGAAGCTTTAAAGACATTGGCGTCTTGTATATGTAAATTTTTCAGGATATCTTCTTGTACTTTTTTGGTGGCAGTTGCTGTCAATGCTATAATAGGCAATTTTGGGTCAATAGCATCAATAATACTACGCAAATTACCGTATTCGGGTCTAAAATCGTGTCCCCATTCAGAAATACAATGCGCTTCGTCAATAGCTACAAAAGACAATTTAACCGAGCGCAAAAATTCAACATTTTCTTCTTTTTTTAGTGATTCGGGAGCAACATAAACCATTTTAGTAATACCATTGGTGATGTCTGACATTACTTGACGCGTTTCTGTTTTATTCAAGGTCGAATTTAATACGTGAACAATTCCTTTTTCTTCGGAAATGCCTCGTAATGCATCTACTTGATTTTTCATCAAGGCAATTAACGGAGATACTACAATAGCTGTTCCTTCTTTGAGCAAAGCCGGCAACTGATAAGTTAAAGATTTTCCTCCTCCGGTAGGCATTACGGCAAATGTATTATGATTGTCCATAATACTTTCGGTCACTCCTTTTTGCAATCCCTTAAAGGAATCAAATCCGAAGTAGTGTTTCAGTGCTTTTTTTAACTCAATTGATTCGTTTGCTGTCATATGAATATTTATATGGTACTAAATTAATAAAAATTAATGTACAAAAAGATTTATTATAAAATTAAATATTAACTTTGCGCTACAAGCACAGTTGATAATAAATTTTATTTCAAATGTAAGTATTTTTTTTGAAAAAAAAACAAATTAATGAATTATTTTATTTAATGAAACAAATAAATAGACAAAAAATAATAGATTCGGCTACTAAAACTATTCAAATTGAGTTAGATGCAATGCAATATTTATTAACTCAAATTGATGATAATTTTGCCGATGTAGTCGCAATGTTACTACAATCAAAAGGTCGAATTATTGTAACAGGCATAGGCAAAAGCGCCAATGTAGCTACTAAAATTGTTGCTACACTCAACTCCACCGGCACACCTGCCATATTTATGCACGCTTCTGATGCCATTCACGGCGACTTGGGCATTGTTCAAGAAAATGATGTGGTTTTAATGCTATCAAAAAGTGGCGACACCTCCGAAATTAAAGTTATTATTCCGTTTATTAAAAATTTTGGCAATAAAATCATCGGATTAACAGCCAATAAAAATTCGTATTTGGCCAAAAATGCCGATTTTTTGTTACTAACGCCGTTGGAAAGAGAAGCTTGTCCCAATAATTTGGCACCGACAACAAGTACAACCCTACAAATGGTTATGGGTGATGCTTTGGCAGTTGCTTTGCTTGAAAACAGAGGATTTAATGACCGAGATTTTGCAAAATATCATCCCGGCGGTACGCTTGGCAAAAAATTATATCTACGCGTCGAAGATGTTATTAGCGAACACGAACGCCCCATATCGACACCCAACGATTTGATTAAAGAAGTAATTATAGAAATTACAAAAAAACGATTGGGCGCTACCGGAATTATTGACAATGACAATAAACTAATCGGAATTATTACCGACGGCGATGTGCGTAGAATGCTACAAAGCAACTTAGATATTACCCAAGTAAAAGCGCAAGATGTAATGACCAAAAAGCCCAAAACCATTAGACAAAATGCAAGGGCGATAGATGCTTTAAAAAAAATGCGCGAAAGTAATATAAGCCAGTTGGTTGTTATTGATGATAACAATTCTTATGTCGGAATGATTCATCTACACGACTTATTAAAAGAAGGTTTAATTTAATTTTATAGAAATTATGCAGGAGAATGAAATAAAAGAAATGGGAATTATCGATCATTTGAGAGATTTGCGTAAATTTTTATGGCATTCGGTTATAGGTGTTGCCGTTGGTGCTGCCGTAGTAGCTTTAAACATCAAGTTTGTTTATGACAAAATTATTTTTGCGCCAAAAAACCCCGATTTTATTACCTACAAGTTTTTTTGTAAAATAAGCGATGCCTTGTGTATTAAAGAAATTCCTATCAATATAATCAACAGACAAATGGCAGGACAGTTTTCTGCGCACATCTGGACATCTATTACTTTTGGTATCATTATCGCTTTTCCATACATTATATATGAGTTGTGGAAATTTATCAAGCCGGCACTATACGAAAATGAAAAAAAGAACGGAATTACATTTATGATAGTAAGTTCCACACTCTTTATGATTGGAATATTATTCGGATATTTTGTTATTACTCCATTGTCTATCAACTTTTTAGGAAATTATTTCGTTACCGGAGAGATTGTCAACAATATTGACCTTTCGTCATATAATTCACTAGTACGAACAACTGTTTTGGCAAATGGCGTTGTATTTGAATTGCCCATTATTATATACTTTTTAGCTAAAATGGGACTGGTAACCGATACCTTTATGAAAGAAAATCGGAAATATGCCGTTATCATAGTACTATTATTGTCGGCAATTATAACACCACCCGATATTATTAGTCAAATAATTGTTGCTATTCCTTTAAGTATTTTATACGAAATAAGCATTTATATAGCCAAAATTACTGCAAAAAAACCAAGTGATGATAAATTAGTCGTTAGTTGATTAGCCAAAAGTAAAAAAATATGAAATTAAGAGCAGAAAACTTACATAAAAAATACGGTTCGAAAGAAGTCGTTCGTGGCAATACCATCGAAGTAGAACAAGGTGAAATTATTGGACTTTTAGGTCCAAACGGGGCAGGAAAAACAACCAGCTTTTATATGATTGTAGGACTTATTTCGCCAACCAAAGGAAAAGTTTTTTTAGACGACACCGAAATCACAAGCTTTCCTATGTACAAACGGGCGCAATTAGGCATTGGTTATTTGGCACAAGAAAATTCTGTGTTTAGAGATTTAAGCATAGAAGATAATATCAAAGCCTCATTAGAGTTTACTCCGCTTAGTAAAAAAGAACAAAAAGAAAAACTCGAAAGTCTGCTTGACGAATTTGGTCTAAAAGATAAACGCAAACGTCTAGGAAAACTATTATCCGGTGGCGAACGTCGTCGTACAGAAATTGCTCGCGCTTTGGCATCAAATCCTAAATTTATTTTACTCGATGAGCCCTTTGCAGGCGTTGACCCTATTGCCGTTGAAGATATACAACGCATTGTGGCACAACTCAAAAACAAAAATATAGGCATATTAATAACCGACCATAACGTACAAGAAACATTGGCTATTACTGACAAAACATACCTAATGTTTGAAGGCAAAATACTAAAACACGGAACCCCCGAAGAATTAGCCGCCGATGAATTGGTTAGAAAAGTATATTTAGGACAGAATTTTGAATTAAGAAAGAAGAAGGAGACAAGGACTTAATAAGGACTAAAGGTATTAAGGACTAAAGGTATTAAGGAGGAAAGGACTTAGGGTTTTAAAGAGAAAAGAATGTGAAGTCATATTTTTGTGTGAAATTATAACAATATAGCGATTAATTGTATGGAACATAATATTAATAACAAAAGAGAATATATTCTAAAAATGCAAGATAGAACAAAACGCTTTGCTGTTGATATTATTCATTTTTGTAACACCTTAATACCTTAAAA
>CAZSBI010000193.1:0-6780 GCA_964604735.1 uncultured Flavobacteriaceae bacterium
TAGTGTTTGCAATCCTTGTTTGTTTATGCTCATATCCATAAACACAATTTTGCCCTTCAAAGTATTTATTTTTAGGTTTACATCTCCCAAAACTTCATCATTCAATTGAAAATTATTGATATTTAATACAGCGGTAGGTAAAATATCATTATCGAGTTTGGTCAGATTGATATTTCCATCAATAACACCATTAAAATTAAAAGCGGGTATATCAGGCAAAATATGTCCAAAATCTAAACTGTCTAAGCCTATATCAAATTTTAGGTTATTTGCTGTTTTGTAGCCGTTTATTGACAGTCTTTCGTTTTTGTGCAAGATGCCTGCATCGCTAATATGCAGAGAATCATTTGCTTGCGAATAGAAAATTCTGTTATAATTAATATCAGGATTTATTTTCCAATCAATATTTTTAAAGTTAAAATCTGATTTTTGCAAACCGAAAATAAAGTTTTGCATTTCGTCCATTGTATAATAAAATGCTATATTATACTTATCTTTCGTTTTGTCGCCACCTTCAAATTTCGATTTTAAATATAATGTATCATTTATGGTTGTATTCAGCGTTCGAAAATTGCTAAATGTGTAAAATGATGTTTTAATGGTGTCTAATTTTAAGAAAATATTATACAAGGGGTTTTTGTTATCAATTCTGACATTTAGATTCACCAAATGATTATCTCCCATCGAAATATCCGATGATAATAATCTCATTTTCAATTTATTATCTTTTGATGAAATTTTACCTTTTACTACGGTATTTTCGGCAATTTTGATATTAGGATTGAGTAATTCAACTATTTTGTTATGAATTTTTAGATTATAATTCATATACTCATCATCTGCAATTGGTTTTATTTTATAATTGGCAAAAACGCTTCCAAAAGCATTTTGCAGCATCAACGATATATGTTTAAATTTATATTTTCCCTTGATATAGCCCTCGACAACGTCGTCGGAAATAAATTCAATTTTACGCACATTATCAACAAATGTTGAAGTAGCCAAGAAGTCTTTAAAAGAATATGTTGCATTATGATTGGTATAAATGCTATTATAAACTTTTACTTTTCCAACAAAATCATCGACATTTGTTCCTTCTGCTTGCATATCAATATTACCTATAAATCGCGAAATTTCATCATTTTTTGACCAATTTAATTTATATAAATCTGCTTTACATATTTGTGTTGTAAAATCAAGTTTTCTTTTAGCTTTTGAAAAATCTATCAAACCGGAAAAATCCATTTCTAAATTTGGGTCAATAATTTCAAATAGTCCTTGAAAAAGCTGTTCTTTAAAAGTTCCGTTTATCTTAATATTCTGATAAGTATAATCGTTATATTTTAATGTTGTTACATTCCCGTTTAAGTATGTGTTCATTGACGACAAAGTCAAACCTTTGCCTCGCACTTCAATATCTGTTGCCAAATCGTCTAAATCTGCATCAATAAGTTCTTTTAATTTGAAACCGTTTGTGGTAATATGCCCCGAATATTTTGTTTTAGAAATATTTTCTAACTCATTCATTTTCAGTTTAATCAATGCTTTTCCCAAATCTGAATTAAGTACGATATCACTTTCTACAAAATTGCTGTTATACTTAATTTTACCAACTGTTGAAACATTGCCCAAAGCATATAAATTTTGCGGAATATTGTCAGTTATTATCCTAGGTAACAAGGCTTTAAGTTTAGCAAAAGAAAAATTAAGTTTTTTTAATTTTGAATCGATTATTATATCGTCATCAAACAAATTTATGATATTGATGTCGCCATCAATTTCAACTTTATTATTCGTAATGCTTTCAAAATCAGTAAATTGCAAATTATTCAGCACGCCAGATAATTTAGTTGAAACACTAAAACGTTTATCAGACGCAAATATATCGGTAAACTTTTGTAAATCGTTGGTCGAAATATAAGCCTCTTCAATATTCCCCTCTAAGCGAATCTTGCTAAGAAAATCATGATATTTACCATTATTAGCCTTAAAAATCAAGTTCATGTCCAAAGTAGAATCGTCGGTATCTAATTTAAAATCTTTGAAACTCATTTTTTTATCATCAAAAACAAATTCGGTCGAAAGATTTCTTACTTGCAATCCGTGATATTCATAAAACTGAATACTGTTAGCCCTTAGTGATACATCAGCGCCTTCTACTTTAAAATCGGAGACGTCAGTGTGTAAATGGTCAAAATCTAAGATGCGCGGGTTATCAAAATTATAGTCAAAATATTTAAAATGTGAATTGGTTATCAATATTTTCTTTGCTTCTACTATAAATGGATTTCCTCCGCTTCCACCTGTCGATTCTCCGTCAAGTTTATCAATATATTTATCTAAATTAGAATATTTTTCGTCCTTGTAATAAATAATTTTACCACGCAAATCATCTATATTTGTAATCCCTAATTTTAATTGATTATCCTTGGTAATTCGCCACGGATTCAGAATATATGTTTGTAGTCTTTTGCCATAAAAAATAGTATCCATTTTTTCGTCAAAAGCTATAAAATCTTTGAGTATTATTTTGCCCGTCGGCGTAATTTGCACCTTACCAATGCGCATATTCACACCGGTTTCAGAATTTATTTTGTCGGTAAGTGATTCTGCAATCTTTGTTTGCACGGAAGATAAGGACAATATCATTCCTGTTATCAAACTGATTATCAGTAAGATAATTATTATGCGGAATAATATTTTGCCAAATCTTTTTATATCTGAATGATAATATTAATTTTGCCCTAAAATTAAACAATTTTTATGCCTAATCAGTCATTAATTTCAGAAAAAAATAAATCGGTCTATATTTTGGGAATTGAATCGTCTTGTGACGACACAGCAGCCGCTGTTTTAAAAGACGGAAAAATCATTTCGAACAAGGTTGCCAATCAAAAAATTCACGAACAATACGGTGGTGTAGTCCCCGAATTGGCATCGCGTGCGCATCAACAAAATATTGTTCCGGTTGTCGAATTGGCATTACAATCGGCAGGTATTGACAAAAAAGATTTGTCTGCTGTTGCTTTTACCGAAGGTCCCGGACTTTTGGGTTCCTTATTGGTGGGCGCCTCTTTTGCCAAATCATTGAGCTTGGCATTAGATATTCCATTAATTCCGGTGCATCATATGAAAGCACATATTTTGGCACATTTTATCGATAACGAACAGATGAAAATGCCCGAATTTCCGTTTTTAGCCTTAACCATAAGCGGCGGACACACGCAAATTGTTCGAGTTGATAATTATTTTGACTTTACCGTTTTAGGCGAAACCCTAGACGATGCAGTAGGCGAAGCCTTTGATAAGTCGGCAAAAATAATGGGACTTCCCTACCCGGGCGGTCCTTTGATTGATCAATACAGTAAACTCGGCAATCCAAAAGCGTTTCAATTTCCAAAACCGAAGGTAAAAGGAATGAATTTTAGTTTTAGCGGACTAAAAACTGCTATTTTGTACTTCTTGCAAAAACAAAACAAAGAAAATCCTGATTTTATCAAAGAAAACTTGTACGATTTATCGGCGTCTATTCAGTTTACCATTGTCAATATTTTAATGGACAAACTTAAAATTGCCGTAGCAGAAACCGGCATTAATCGTATTGCAATTGCAGGCGGTGTGTCGGCAAATTCGGGTATCCGCGAGGCATTATTACAAGCCGAAAAAGAATTGAATTGGCAAGTTTATATTCCCAATTTCGAATTTACCACAGACAATGCCGCAATGGTTGCCATAGTTGGTTACCTAAAATATCAGGAAAAAATCTTTGGCGATTTGAGTATCGTTTCAAAAGCTCGAATGAGTTTGTAGTTGGAAGGTCTTAAGGAACGAGGAAAAAGGAAAAAGGGAAAAGTGCGTTTGAAGTCCGAAGTCCGAAGACCGAAGTCCGAAGGTATTAAGGTTTTAAGGCGTTAAGGTATTAAGGAGCGAGGGAAAAGGGAAAAGTGTGTTGGAAGTCCGAAGACCGAAGTCCGAAGACAGAGGTTTGAAAGTATTAAGGTGAAAGGGCGGATGGAGTTTTTAGTGTTGAGTTCGTAGTTTTGAGTTTCGTAGTTGTAGGAAAACACTGTATTTTCTCATAAAAAACAATTCGCATCAACGCAAACTGTTATACAAAGAAGCCAATCCTAAAATAAACATTCCAACTGCCATTAAGAGTTTGAAATTCTTGGCTAAAAACTGAATTTTATTAAAAAGTGCTACGGCATTTCTGCCATAAATATACAAAATTGTAAAAGCGCCCAATACAGCTCCGCCTACGAAAATACTGACCATTGGTTGTTGTAAAACAAGAATATCTTGCATTTCGAGCAAAGTACTGTATGTAAAATAAAACGGAATTGCCAAAGGATTGATTGTAGAGATAAAAACACCGTACAAAAATGAGTTTCTAATATTATATTTTCTTTGAGAGAGCGCATTGCGTTGTTTATATTGCCTATAAAATATAAAAGCCATTACAAAGAATACAAAAACAGCAATTTTGCTAAAACTTTTGATTATTTCGGGGTGATTTTTCAAATATTCTGCCCCCAATAATGCCAAATGCGCTTGAATAATAATAGGAAAGACAACACCAACAGCAAACAACAAAGCCTTGCGTTTACCGCGATTTACGGCAACACTCAAAGTGGTCATAGTTAGCAAACCGGGCGATAATAAACCGATAAATGCCATTAAAAAACCAATTACAAAATGTATAAAGTAAGAAGCCATTGAGTTGTGCTTGATTAGCCCAATAATTATAGGGAGGAGGCAAAATCTCCGTTATTAAACTATGTTTTCTGTTTTTTTACAGTATCAATCTATTTATTAGAAAAAAGCAAAGAAAACTCCTAACGTACTTTTCCCTTATACCTCGTTCCTTTTCCCTTTCTTCCAACCTATCTGCGTTTTTTCTTCTTAGGGGTAAACTTACTGCCACGCGTTACGGTAGGGTCAATTTTATGTTGTAATTCTTTAATCTGATCGGCAAACATTTTCTTTTTATCCAATTCTTTGGCTTCTCTTAGCAATAAAATAGCTTCACGCATACGACGTTTGGCAACGGCTACGCCTGCTAAGTTCAATTTTGCCATCGCTTTATCGTGATCCATCATTAATCCGGTTGACAAGGCTTGTCTAAATAGTTTTTCTGCTTTGGTAATATTATCGCGTTGTGCCAAGGTGCCCATCAATAAATAATAGTATGCCTCTTGTGGTTTAATCAGCTGCGCCTTCGGATTTTTAATTTTTGCCAACCATTTGGCTGCGCCGTCCATATCTTCTTTTCTAAGTTTTAAAAAAGTGAGTAAAATATACTCATTTCGGACATAGAAAAATATTACTAAAAGACTCAAAAATATGAGTGCAATCCCGTTTCCTATATTTGATTCGGTGAATTGCCAAATAGATAATCCGAAAATAGCTGCGGCAACCGCCAGTTTGATGTACTTATGCATAATTTATGTTTTTCTGTTGCAAAAATAAGTAAAATTATTGATTTGTCAATCTTGTTTTACAATGCTTTCAATATATTTTTTTGATGTCGCTTCGTCCTTAATCAGTTGCATTTTTAAAGCCTCTACCGAAGGAAATTTTTGCTCATCTCGCAAACGTTTTAAAAAAGCAATTCGTATTGTTTTATGATAAATATCTTGATTAAAATTGAATAAATACACTTCGATAACCATCTTTTTTCCATCTACCGTAGGTCGCATTCCTAAATTTATCATTCCGTAAACGCTTTGCCCTGCTACCAATGCAGAAACAACATAAACGCCTTGCTTCGGAAAGAGTTTATATTTGTCCGAAACCTCAATATTTGCAGTAGGAAAGCCTATTGTTCTTCCTAGCTGATTGCCCTTGACAACCAAGCCTGTCAGCGCGTAAGGATAAGCCAAAATCCGATTGGCTTTCTCGATATTTCCGGCTAATAATGCCTCGCGAACAGCCGTAGAACTCAATTTTATATCATCTATTTTTGCTTCTTCAATCAAATGTGTTTCATAATTGTATTTTTTTGACAATCTGCTTACCAATTCATAATTTCCTTCGGCATTTTTACCAAAACTATGATCATATCCCATTAATATATGTTTCATTTTTAATGTAGAAACCATTTCTTTGATAAAATCATCCGGATTTTTTGAAGCAAAATTCTTGTCAAAAGTCTGTAAAATTAAATAATCGAGCCCTTGTTTTTCTAATAAGGCTATTTTTTCATCAGTTGTATTAAGCATTTTTAATGCTGTATTCGGGTCGAAAAAAATACGTGGATGTGGCACAAAACTAATAACAACCGATTGCGTATCAGACTGTTTTGCAATGCTTTGCAACTGTCTCAAGACCTTTTGATGTCCTTTATGAACGCCATCAAAAGAACCAATAGTTACAGTAGTGGACTTTATATTTTTATACTCGTTTAACGAATGTAATACCTTCACTTAATCATATTTTTAGCAGGGCAAATTTACACTTTTTATTTGGTTATTTATATCAATTTATTCTTAAAACAATCCGAAAATTTGAATTCATTTCATCAAAAAAATATACCTTTGCAATATGGCATCTCTGACAAAAAAATATTCAAAAGAAAAACTAAAAGGACAAATTTTTACGCCTTTTTTTATCGTGGATAAAATTTTAGACGATGTGCAATACAATTCGCCAAATATTTTGGGCAAAACAATTATTGATCCGGCTTGTGGTGACGGTAGATTTTTAATTAAAATTGTCGAAAGAATTATCAAATATTCACCTGCAGAAGAACTCGCTTCCAATTTGTCAAAAGTGTATGGA
>CAZSBI010000194.1:0-7103 GCA_964604735.1 uncultured Flavobacteriaceae bacterium
TTTATTATTTATAAGTTAGTTATCAAGTTTTTCAAAGATAGAATTATTTGAGATATATTCGGGTATCATTGTCTTTAAAATTTGTACTATTTGCAAATCTGTCAATTCTTGATACTTTTTCAGCTCATCAATACTGTTCAAAATGACATCTTTGGGTATTTCGTTTATCTGTGCAATCATTACTCTATCGTGGTGCGTAGGAAGGTCTCCTTCGTTTTGACCAAGTGTTTCTTCATATAACTTTTCGCCGGGTCGTAAACCTGTTATTTTGATATCAATATCTTCGGGGAAACGCAATCCGGATAGTTGAATCATTTTTTTTGCCAAATCATATATTTTGACGGGTTCGCCCATATCAAAAACAAATATTTCGCCTCCTTTGCCCATTATGCCTGCCTCTAAAACCAACTGACATGCTTCCGGTATAGTCATAAAGAAACGCACAATATCACGATGTGTAACCGTCAATGGTCCGCCTTGCTTTATTTGTTTTTTAAACAGTTGAATAACCGATCCGTTAGAGCCCAAGACATTGCCAAAACGCGTAATAATAAATTTGGTTTTATCTGTATTTTTCTGAGCACAAGTGGCATACATCTCAGCTGCCCGCTTGGTTGCTCCCATGACGTTAGTCGGATTGACGGCTTTATCTGTCGAAATCATGACAAAACGTTTGGTTTCGTATTTGACTGCTAAATCCATAACTGTTTTTGAGCCTAAGACATTTACCTTTACAGCTTCGTATGGATTTTCTTCCATCAAAGGCACGTGTTTATAAGCAGCGGCATGAAAAACAATTTCGGGTTTAAATTTGTTGAAATATGCATTCATTCTATTAACATCTCGCACATCGCCAACAATGGCAGTGAATATATCCGTATCGAAACCTTTACGAATAAAATCTTGTTGCAAATCGTATAAAGCGGATTCTGCTTGGTCCAATAAAATGAGCTTTTTGGGCTGTAATCCAATTACTTGCAAGGCAATTTCGGAACCAATTGACCCGGCAGCACCTGTTACAAGTACTACGCTGTTTTGTATTTCGTTTTTTATTTCGGGGTTGTCAATTTTGATAGAAGCTCTGTTTAGTAACTCTTCTATATTCAGTTCTTTTATCTGACTTACACTAATTTTATCATCAATCCATTGATTAATATGAGGTACCGTTTTCACCTTGACGCCCAAATCTAAATATTTGTTGGCAATATCGAGCAACTCAATTGGCGTTGCTTCGGGTTTACTGATAATTATCGCATCAATTTGCTTATCGGTAATAAATCTATCTGTTATTTTTTTGGGATGATAAATTCGTATTCTATCAATCAATTTATTTTTGTACTGCGCTCTTTCATCTACAAAACCTAAGACTTCGTATTTGTTGTTATCGTCGGTTTGCAAGGCATTATAAACAGCCTGTCCCGTATTGGCGCCGTGTATTAATATTTTTTGAGGTTGTTTTAGATGATCTTTCAAATAGTAATAAAATCCTTTGTAAATAACCCTGCTCACCACCAGCAAAAACACCATTACGAAAAAGTTAATACCTATAACTGATAACGGCATATTTAGCATTTTTAAAACATCAAATTGTCTGACCAAAAAGACAATTATAAAAAGGGCAACGGTGATGTAAACGGCAGACTGCACTACACTCATTGCATCTTTAAAACCTGTGTGTCTTACAATACCTTTGTATGATCCGGTAGCTAAAAAACTTATAAATGATAAGAAAATCAGTAGTGGAATTAAAGTTGACAAATGCTGTTCTTTAAAACTGAATCCAAAATTGAATCTAACTAAATATGTGATTAGTAAAGAATTAACCACCAAAAATATATCAATCAGCAATACTAACCAACGTGGCGATGATTTTGTAAGCGTTTCTCTCAAAAAATTAGAAACAACTGAATAATTGTTAACAAAAAAATTTGACATATTTGCGTGCTGTAAATTTGCTCAAAGTTACTAAAAAAAGAGTGATTTCTAATTTATTTTAATCATTTTTACTTAAAACTATCAATAACATATATATATTTACAGATTGTTTAATAAAACTTGCGATTTATATATGGTTTCTTTCCATTCTCTATCCGCAATACTATCTTTGACAATACCACCGCCAACATATAGGCTAAGAAGTTTATTTTCAATATCAAGGCATCGTAAATTTACAAAGAAATTAATTCTATCGGCTTGCTTACAGCCTAAAAAACCGGTGTAATATTTTCTATCATAGTTTTCGATCGAACTAATATATTTTTTGGCGTCGGTAGTAGGCAAACCACAAACCGCCGGCGTCGGATGTAATTCTAAAATGACTTTGTTGACATCTTTTGCATCAATCTGACAAGAAATTTCGTTTTTTATATGAGCAATTTTTCCTTGAAAAACAGTTTTAGCTTGCTCAACTTTTACTTGTGAACTATGTCGTTTTAGCTTGCTTTCGATATAATCTGAAACAATTTTTTGTTCCTTAATTTCTTTGATTGTCCAAGTAACAGGCTCAGTAGTTTTAACGGGAAGTGTACCTGCCAGCGCCACTGTTTCCAGTGTGTTTTCTTGATAATTTATCAACAATTCGGGCGTTGCTCCCATCCACGAAGCTACTTGGGGGTGATGCCAATAATACACAAAAGATTCGTCTCTTGACTGCATTAGTTTGATTAGTGAATCAAAAGGATTAAAATCCGGCAATTTAACGACTATTTTTCTGGAAATAATCATCTTGTCAAGATGTCCCGCCTGAATTAAATCAATAGCTTGTTGCACTTTGTTAAGATGCGACTGCTTATCTGTTTCATCAATAGATACAGCAGGAGAAGTGTTTTCGTGACTTATTTCAAATTCGCGTACAAAATAAGATTGTTTTGTCGAATCATCGTCTTTAATAACAATAATTGGATGCTTATCAATATCGAAAGGTGCAAAATAAAACCCGTTTGATTGTAATGATTTATCCGTATGTAAATCAGGGCTGTTTTGTTGCACTATATGCAATTTAGCGCTATGCGGTTTTTTGTACACCACAAAAGGTAAATCCGTATTGACTAAGGCTAACAGTTTCATTGAAAAATAATTATTTAGACGATTTTTGCAATACTATATTCGTTATTTTGGCGTGTGCTACCATTTTATCATTTTCGTCAACAATGCTAATTTCCCAAAGATGTGTCGTTCTGCCAATATGAATAGGTTTTGCAGTGGCGTAAATCACACCTTCTTTTTTACTTCGTAAGTGATTGATTGACAGTTCTAATCCGCGAATTTCCTGACTTTCTAAATCTACAAAAATATGTGAAGCCGTACTTCCTACACTTTCTGCCAAGGCTGCCGTAGCACCACCGTGCAGCAATCCCATTGGCTGATACACACTCGAATTGACAGGCATTTGTGCTGTAAGCGTATTGCCTTCGGCTTTGACAAAACTAATATGTAGGGTCTGCATTAAAGTATTTTGAATAATTTTGTCATTGAGATAATCAACTAATGCTTGTCCTTCTAATTTCATAGTGTTTTATTTTATTTAATACTGTCCAGAGCAATTTTTATGGGTGCAATATCTTTTAAATATTGTTTCATAATCAATGAATCAATTGGTTTGGCAGGAGGCATTTTTTCCTTCAAAGCATCAACTTGTTTACCGTTTTTCCAGAAACGATAGCAAACATGTGGTCCGGAAGTATGCCCCGTCATACCTATATATCCAATTACTTCGCCTTGCTTCACTACCGAACCGACTTTTAGCCCTTTGGCAAATCTGCTCATATGCAAATATTGTGTCGAATAGGTGGCATTATGTTTTATTTTTACATAATTTCCGTTACCTGAGGTGTAACTACGCGCTACAACAATTCCATTAGCGGTTGACATAATAGGCGTACCTACCGGCGCGGCAAAATCGGTACCTAAATGCGGTTTTATGCGTCCATAATAAGCAATATATCTGTTCATATTATATCGCGAACTGATACGTCCGAATTTTATAGGTGACTTCAAAAACTGCTTGCGCAATGTACGCCCTTCTTCATCATAAAAACCCGAATCTGTACCTAACGAATCCGCTTCGTAATAAAAAGCATAAAACTCCTTGTCGCCATATTTAAAATAAGCGGAATGTATATCGCCAATACCGGCATAAATGCTGTCTTCTATAAAAACATCATCGTAAATTACCTTAAATTCGTCTCCTTTATTCAAGTGAAAGAAATCGACTGTCCAAGCGTAAATATTGCTTAGTTCCATAGCCAATTTCGGACTGAGATTGTGGTCTGAAATATCTTGATACAATGATTTTTCAATAATTACCTTAGCAGTTCGTTTTTTAATAGAGACTTTTTTCTTTTTCTTAATAACTCGAATTGAATCCTGAAAATCTACAATAGTATAATTGATTGGGTCATTTTGGTAAATAAATACTTTCGGACGAGGCAAACTGTCTAATGAATCCTTCTGACTCAACACAACAAAGGGCTTAGCTAGCCTTATGCGTTTTATATCAAAACTATCTTTTATCTTTTGTGTGATTTCGTAAATCTTTGAATAGGGTAAATTATACTTATTCAAAATATCGCCAAAAGTGTCAAATTTTTTGATGGTATCAAAGGAAACGATATAATCGTCTTTGACATAACCGTATATTTTCTCAACAGGTGGCGGTGGTGGCGGTGGCGGCAATTTTTCGACCGGAGTCTTTTTATCATTTTCACATGAAAAAGCCAGCAAAATAAGTAGTAGTAGTGATATTAATCGAGATTCAAAACGCATCATCCGGTTTCATTTTTAGTAATTCAGGCAAATATCGTAAAAAAAAACTTAAATACATTTACAAAAACGATTTTTGTATCTTTGCCATACACAATCCATTTTTTGATATATAAAAACAAATGAACAACATAGCAGACACCATAAAACATCTTATCATTATTAATGTTATTATGTTCTTGGCAACACAGATGAAGCCGGAAATAATGTATAATCTTTTTGCTACACATTTTCCACTAAATCCACTTTTTAGACCTTGGCAAATTCTTACGCATATGTTTATGCACGGAAATATTATGCATATAGCATTTAATATGTATGCACTTTGGGCATTCGGATCGCCCCTACTCCATATTTGGAAGGACAAAAAATTTATAATTTTCTATTTTGTTTCAGGACTTGGCGCTATTGCATTATATACAGGCTTTCAATATTATAGTTTTTCGCAAGATGTAAATTCCTTAGTCATAGGAGGTGTTCCAAAAGAACAAATATTTGAAGTGCTGAATTCCGGACAATACTTTACAGATTTTCCTGATATGCCCGGCATTTACAACGGTGTTATGCTTGGCGCTTCGGGTGCCGTATATGGTTTGTTGGTAGCATTTGCTTTTTACTTTCCCAATGCCGAACTAATGCTGATGTTTATTCCTTTTCCGATTAAAGCAAAATATTTTGTCCCCTTAATGGTTGCTGCCGATTTTTTCTTTGGCATTACAAGCGTTATAAACACGCCAATTGCTCATATGGCACACGTGGGAGGTGCGCTCACAGGATTTATATTGATGAAAATGTGGCAAAAACACCAACATAATCGTTGGGATGTATAGACTGTTATGAAAGAATTAATAGACAAAATAAAAAAGTTTAATGCACTCGAAATTATTATCAGTATCGAAGTGGCTTTGTTTTTGTTGACTCAAATCTTGTATGCACTCAAACTGTTTTCCTTGACAAGTGTAGCGCTCCCCTACACTTTTGATACTTGGTTGACAAAGCCTTGGACAATCATCACTTATGGATTTTTTCATCAATCATTCATTGATTTGTTCTTTAATATGTTGCTGTTATTTTACTTTGGCAGCATCTTTTTAGATTTTGACAAGCCCAAAAAGTTTTATCAAATATTTACAAGCGGCATTATATCAGGCGGTCTGTTTTTCTTACTTAGTTACCGTTGGTTGCCTTCAAGTTATGTCAATATTACACCGCTTTTGGGTGTGTCGGCGGGGTTAATGGCAATAATGACCTATATTTCGATGAAAATGCCACAATATCAAATCAATATTCGGTTTATTGGCTATATAAAACTGATTCATATTCTTATTTTCTTTGTTGCTTTTAATCTGTTGCAACTTCCTTTGGGCAATCCGGGGGGCTATTTTGCACATTTGGGCGGATTGGCAATTGGTTTTATTTTCTTTGTTATTGAAAAAAACTTGAATAAACCCAAAAGCATTTTTGATAAAAACTACAAATCAAAGAAGGACAAATACTTACCCAAAAATACTAAAATTAATTTCTTGCTTGATAAAATCAGACAATCAGGTTATGAAAGTCTAAGCGAAGAAGAAAAAGAATATCTGTTTCGACAAAGTGATAAGAATTAAGGAGGGAGCTTGACGGAGTTGGTTTCCTTGCCGTTGTTTTGCTTGGTGAGTGGCGGTCTGAATAACATATCCGCTTCTTATTTTATTGATTGTTTGAAATATTTTTATCATTTTGAACGAATGTGAGAAATCTATTGTTTTTTATTTGGCTGTTAGCTGTTGGCTGTTGGCTGTTAGCTCTTAGCCTTTGGCTGTTGGCTGTTGGCTGTTAGCTTATCGGTACGACCGCCTACTTCGGTCTTCTGACTTCCGACTTCCAACGCACTTTTCCCTTTTCCCTCGCTCCTTAATACCTTATTTCCTTAATACCTTAACCCCCTTCGGACTTCCAACTTCGGACTTCGTACGCACTTTTACCTTTTACCTCGTTCCTTTTTCCTTACTGTTTTGTCACGATTTTTGCCAATGCAAAAATACGCGCCAAAACAAGAAAGCTTGGGAATTAAAAATGTGTGGGCGCGTTCTCAATTTTGCTACTAACGTGTGACCACCTCGTGGTCATTTTCTGTTCTATGTGTAAACTTCCGAAATCCTTCGGAACAAGCTATTCGTGGTCATTTTCAGTTTTACACTATTACTAACGTGTGACCTTCCGAAATCCTTCGGAACGAGCTTCTGAAGTCCTTCGGAACAGGCTCGTCGAGCTCTTTTTCAAGAAACTAAAAACTTCGGTCTTCCGACTTCCAACTTCATCCGCACTTTTCCCTTTAACCTTTTACCTTTTACCTCGCT
>CAZSBI010000195.1:0-5934 GCA_964604735.1 uncultured Flavobacteriaceae bacterium
TTGTAATTGTCCGAAATATTTTAGCACTTATTTTTACATTTATCATCAGTATATTAATTGTATTTACCTATGAAAAAATCAGATAATCAAAAAAAACAATTTCAAGGTACAAAACTAATGTTGATTGTTATGGCAATCTATATTTTACTGTATTTTATTAATGCCACTAAAACAATAGACAGCTTAAAACATTTTGCCAAAAATACTATATCTATTATTCCTATATTTCTTTTTGTAATTGTATTAACCGCTGTCATAAATTACTACTTTCCGAAAGAAAAAATTGCTAAATTATTACAAGGGAAATCCAATTTTGCCACATACTCTATTAGTTTAGTTGCCGGTATCATTAGCCATGGACCTGTATTTGCTTGGTTTCCATTGCTCAAAAATTTAAAAGAAAAAGGTGTAAAAGAAAGCGGATTGGTCACTTTTTTTTACAGTCGAGGTATCAAACTCACTTTATTACCGGTTATGATCAACTACTTCGGTTTTCTTTATACCATGATTTTTATTACATACATTGCATTTTTTGCAGTAGTGCAAGGCTATATCTATGAAAAAATTAATTAACCGTATCTTTATATCAAATATTATGAGTGTTTAATAAAAATATTGTTATATTTGTTTAATAAATTCACAACTAAATCAAATTATTATGAGAAAAATTATTTATTTATTGCTTGCTATAAGTATTAATATGCAAGCGCAATTAACTGAATTAACAGAAACTTTTGAAGGTACTGTTTTCCCACCGACAGGTTGGATTGCTTTACCGGGTAGTTCCGGCGCCTCCGATGCCGAATGGGACACTTCCAGACTAGAAGCTTATACAGGTTCAAAATCTGCCTATTCCGGTTTTGACTCATTTATTGCCAGTGAAGGTTGGCTTATCACACCCCAAATTACCCTAAGTGCTGCAAACCATACTTTATCTTTTTACCAAAGACAATTTGATCAAGATGATGATTATGGCAGTGTATATACAGTAAGAGTTTCTACCGCATCACAAAATACATTAAGTGATTTTGTAGTTGTTGACACACAACACGAAACAGACTTTAATGAAACATGGTCACTTCATACAGTTGACTTAAACGCTTATGTAGGACAACCAATATATATAGCTTTTGTGCACAACCAAGACGATGGTGATAACTGGTATATTGATAGTGTTTTCACTTCACCACAAACCGCACCAACCGGACATGCAACTAATCCAACACCTGCCGATGGCGCAACAATTGCATCTATGACAAACGTACAAACAACTCGTTTGAATATGTCTTGGGACGCTCCTACAACAGGTAGCACACCTGATTTTTATGACTTTTATGTCGGTTCTAGCGCAACTAGTCTAAATAAACTAACCAGTAGAATTACGACTGACGCTTTTCCAAGAGGATTTCATTATAATACAACCTATTACTGGAAAGTAGAAAGCGGCAATACCGTAGGTACAACAACAAATGCTCCTATATGGAGTTTTACAACAGGAGATACACCCACCGTTAACGCACCTTATACTATCGATTTCGAAGGAAACGGCGAACATATTCCTGATGGCATGGATCAGCTAATTTCTAATGCTGAATTTTGGAAATTTGCAAATGATTTAAGCGGACATGTTGGTAATAACGGCGACCTTAGCGGCACCACAACTCGTAGTGGTAATTATTATGCTTATATAGATGATTCAACACCAGACAGCATGGGAACAACTATGCTAACTCCTATGATTAATATGAATGCCTTGACTACGCCGGCAATCGCTTTTTATAAATTAAGCAACAATGAAGGAAGTACAAATGTTGTATTTAATGCCTATGTAAAAGTAAGTGGAGGAACTTGGCAATTAATTCACACAAGCAATGCAAACACAAACGGTTGGGAAAAAGTTGTTATCGATTTATCTTCGTACACTTTTGACAGAAATACAACACAATTCAAATTTGTTGTAGATGAAACAACTAACGGATACAAAGACGATTTTGCTATCGATGATATCATTATTGATGAATTATCAGTAGTGAGCTCTGCTACTGAAAATACAGCAAATCAATTCTCTATTTATCCTAATCCGGTAAAAGATTATATGTTTATCAACAGTACTGACAATTCTAAGCCTGTAAAAGTTGAAGTGTTTGATGTAAGTGGAAAATTAATCAATGTTTTCTATAATACTGACAAAATTCCTTTCAACAAATTGAATAAAGGCGTTTACTTAGTAAAAATATATGACGAAAAAAATAGAATGATTACTCAAAAAGTAATGAAATAATCTTTTCAATCTAAACTAATTACAACGGTCTGATATCATTTGTCAGACCGTTTTTTTATACCTTAAATAATAATTGTATTTTTAGCCCATCAAAATACCGATATAAATATGCCTGAGTCAAAATTAATCCGGATCAATAAATATCTTAGCGAAATAGGCTACTGCTCGCGTAGAGCCGCCGACAAACTCATAGAACAAAATAGAGTTACTGTCAATGGCAAAGTGCCTGAAATGGGAACCAAAATTACTTCGGAAGACATAATCAAAGTAGATGGCAAACGAGTTAGCAAGCAAAAAAACGACAAAGCTGTTTATATTGCTTTTAATAAACCCGTCGGAATAGTTTGCACTACGGACACCAAACGCGAAAAAAACAACATTATCGATTATATCAACTACCCTACGCGTATTTTTCCCATAGGGCGATTAGACAAGCCAAGCGAAGGACTAATTTTTCTGACCAACGATGGCGATATTGTCAATAAAATATTAAGGGCGCGTAATAATCACGAAAAAGAATACATCGTTCGTGTTAATAAACCAATCAATAAAGATTTTATCAAAAAAATGGCAAACGGAGTGCCTATTTTAGACACAATTACTCGTAAATGCGAAGTAGAACAGCTCAATAAATATACTTTCAAAATCATTTTGACACAAGGACTAAACAGGCAAATTCGCCGAATGTCTGAATACCTCGGTTACAAAGTGACCAAACTGAAACGGGTGAGAATAATGAATGTAAAATTAGATATTCCCGTCGGAAAATATCGCGATTTAAGTACGGAAGAGCTCAAAGAAATTCACAAATTGGTTGCCAATTCGGCAAAAACCTTTGATTCATAAAATTATTGTATTTTTAGACTTTAAAATCAAAAGCTATGAGCAACAGTTTTGGACGCATTTTTAAATTAACAAGTTTTGGAGAATCACACGGCAAAGCCATAGGTGGCGTTATTGATGGCGTGCCTGCCGGAATTGATATCAATATTGAAACTGTTCAAAAAGCACTCGACAAACGACGTCCGGGGCAATCAAAACTGACAACACAACGCAATGAAGCCGACAAAGTCGTATTTCTATCAGGAATTTTTGAAGGCAAAAGCACCGGCACACCTATCGGATTTATTATCAACAATACCAATGAACGCAGTAGCGACTACGAACATATAAAGAATGCGTACCGCCCCTCTCACGGCGATTTTACCTACGACAAAAAATACGGCTTCCGCGATTATCGTGGCGGCGGACGTGCCTCTGCGCGTACAACGGCAAGCATTGTTGTTGCAGGCGCTATTGCACAGCAAATGATTAAACAAATTAACATTACTGCTTATGTAAATGCAGTAGGCGACATCAATTTAAACAAAAGCTATCAAGAAGTAGATTTTAATCAAATAGACAGCAATCCCGTAAGATGCCCCGATGCCGATACAGCACAGTTATTTATCAAAAAAATAGAAGAAACACAAAAAAACGGCGATAGCATTGGCGGTCAAATAACCTGCGTATTACAAAATGTACCTATCGGGCTGGGCGAACCTGTTTTTGATAAACTGCAAGCGCGTCTGGCTTACGCTATGCTTAATATTCCTGCTGTAAAAGGCTTTGAATACGGTAGTGGATTTGCAGGAAGTAAAATGAACGGTAGCCAACATAACGATATATTTAATACCGATGGCAGTACCAAAACCAATTTTTCGGGAGGTATTCAAGCCGGCATCAGCAATGGTATGGATATCTATTTTACGCTTGCATTTAAACCTGTGGCAAGCATCTTACAGACACAACAAAGTATTGACAATCAGCAAAATATAATTAATCTAGAAGGCAAAGGACGCCACGATGCTTGTGTAGTACCTCGTGCTGTTCCCATTGTTGAAGCACTTTCGGCAATGATTTTGGCAGATTTTATGCTTTTACAAAAAACAAACAGACTTTAATAATTTATCGCAATAAAATATAAATATGAAAATAGCATTACATTGGAAAATACTTATAGGAATGGGATTAGGACTTGTATTTGGTTTTATCTTTTTACAATTTCCCTACGGAAAACAGTTGGTTTTTGATTGGATTGCCCCCATCGGAAAGATATTTGTCAATTTGTTAAAACTCATTGCTATTCCACTCATTTTAGCCTCACTAATCAAAGGTGTTTCTGACCTGAAAGACATTGCCAAATTTAAAACCATCGGATTGAGAACCATCGGAATTTATATATTAACGACTGTTTTTGCCATTAGTATCGGGCTGGCAAGCGTTAATGTAATCAAACCCGGTGAAGGTATTTCGCAAGAAACCATTATCAAATTAAAAAAAGCTTTTGCCGATAATAAATCAATCAGCAAAAAAATTGAAACAGCACAAGCGCAAACCAATAAGCCCAAATTGCAATTTGTTGTCGATATGGTACCCGATAATATTTTTAAAGCAATGAGTAACAACGGTAGTATGTTACAAGTTATTTTCTTTGCTATTTTCTTAGGAATCACTTTGTTACTGATTCCGGAACACAAAGCTGAGCCTTTAAAAAACGTCTTTGATTCGCTCAACGAAGCCATACTTAAAATGGTAGATTTAATAATGCTCTTTGCGCCTTATGCCGTATTTGCATTGATAACCAATGTGGTAGTAGGAACTGCCGGCGATATGGAATTGCTCTCAAAATTACTAATGTATGGTGGCACTGTTGTCATCGGGCTATTTTTTATGCTAGCATTTTACCTGATTCTTATCAAAATATTTACCAATAAAAATCCGTTTTGGTTTTTTAAACAACTGGCTCCTGCACAATTATTGGCATTTTCGAGCAGTTCGAGTGCCGCTACCCTACCCGTTACTATGGAACGCGTTGAGGAACACGTTGGGGTTGACAAAGAAGTTTCGAGTTTTGTATTGCCTGTCGGCGCTACGGTAAATATGGACGGAACCAGTTTATATCAAGCTGTGGCAGCTGTATTTATTTTGCAAGTATTATGGCCCGAAGGCTTAGGTTTTGCCAACCAAATGACTATAGTATTGACAGCGCTTTTAGCTTCAATTGGAGCGGCTGCCGTACCCGGTGCCGGAATGGTTATGTTGGTCATTGTACTCGAAGCCTTAGGCTTTCCTTCGGAACAAATGCCGGTAGCTTTGGCACTTATTTTTGCTATTGACCGCCCCTTAGATATGATGCGTACAGTTATCAATGTAACCGGCGACGCAACCGTTGCTACTATTGTGGCAAACTCCGTAGGAAAACTCAGTGAACCCAAACCTAAGGAATGGAACGATAATCTGTAAAAATGATACGCACCATACAAATACCCGCCTCTAAAAGTATATCAAACCGCCTTCTGATTTTACAGGCGTTGTTTGAGAATATCAGCATTCAAAATTTAGCCACGGCGCAGGATACAATTGTCTTGCAAAATGCACTAAACAATCTCGATAGCACACAGATAAATATCGGTCACGCCGGTACTGCAATGCGTTTTTTGACAGCATTTTTAAGTATTCAAGAAGGTAAAACTTTTGTATTAGATGGTTCGTCACGAATGCGTCAACGCCCTATCGGCATATTGGTAGATGCGCTTAGACAAATTGGCGCTACTATTGATTATATTGAAGCAGAAGGCTATCCACCCCTACAAATTACAGGACAAAAATTA
>CAZSBI010000196.1:0-6822 GCA_964604735.1 uncultured Flavobacteriaceae bacterium
CATCTTTGGCTTCAATTCTATTTTAAGGAGGCGATATGGACGATAATGTTCGCAATCCTAAAAATAGAATTGAAGCCAAAGATGAAGTATTTAAAATATTAACAGTAGTTGCACAAACCAAAGAAATTTATAAACCAAAAGAAATAGTTAATACATTGATAGGCAGAGAGAATGCTTTGATCAAGTCTCATTTTACTCATCATCAAGACTTTTTTGGAATAGGCAAAGATAAAGACGAATATTATTGGCGTGCCTTAATCAGACAAATATTAGTAGCGGGCTTGTTAAAAAAACAAATCGAAAATTACGGAATTCTTCAATTGACCGATGCAGGACAAGATTTTATAAATAATCCGACTTCGTTCTTAATGACCGAAGATCATCGATATGATAACGGAGATATCAATGCAAAATCAGTCGGAAAAGTAGCCGTTGCCGATGAAAAATTGTTAAAAATGCTTATCGGATTGTGAAAAGATGTTTCCAAAAAGAAGAATGTACCGCCTTATGTCATTTTTCAAGAACCATCACTCGAAGATATGGCATTGAAATACCCGACAACTATTGACGAATTGTCAAGTGTTTACGGTGTAGGCGAAGGAAAAGCAAGGAAATATGGCAAACCATTTGTCGAATTGATTGCAAAATATGTAGCCGAAAATGATATTATTCGCCCCGAAGATTTTATTGTAAAATCTACTGCAAATCGTTCAGCCTTAAAGATTTATGTTATCAAAAGCACCGACAGAAAATTGCCTTTGGAAGATATAGCCAAAACAAAAGGACTAACAATGGACGAATTGCTCAAAGAAATGGAACAAATCGTATATATGGGTACGAAATTAAATATTGATTACTATTTGAACGAAATTTTTGACGAAGACCAACTCGAAGAATTACACGATTATTTTATGGAAGCCGAATCAGACAAAATTAGCTTAGCAATGGAAGAATTTGAAGGCGAATATGAAGAAGAAGAATTAAGAATGTTCAGAATTAAATTTATTAGCGAAGTGGCAAATTAATCACATATATTATATAGCATTGTGAAAGCACCTCAAAAATAGAGGTGCTTTTTTGTTACATTAATAAATAATTCACAAAAAAGACACTATTTGGAACGATTTTATTTAAGATTATTCATCAAAAACTTTCAAAAACCTGATTTTATTCATAAATCCCCAAAGCTTCTTGCGTTATTTTTGAAACGAAAATAAAGCAAAATGAATAAATCAACATTTTCCGTATCAAAGTTCATATATACCTTCATTATCATATTTTTAATATGGTATGCGTTTACTACTTCTTTGCAGCCGGCTGAACTAATTGTAGGCGCAATAGTAAGCCTTATGATTGCATACATTACAGTTAAAAACTTTAATTGTTGCGATCCTATTCTAATGGCGCCTTCGCATATCATTCATTTTATCAAGTATTTTTTTGTGTTTCTAGGCGCATTACTCAAAGCAAATTTTGATGTGGCGAGACGTGTTATCAATCCAAAGCTGCCTATAAATCCGGGCATTGTGAGTTTTGAAACCAAACTAAATAACGATTTTGCCAAAATGGTATTGGCAAATAGCATTACATTAACTCCGGGTACATTAACTATTGATGTGGTAGATAATACATTTTATGTACATTGGATAGATGTAACTACCGAAAATAAAGAAGAAATTTATAACGAAATAGCTGCACCTTTTGAAAAAATCCTGTTAAAAATTTATGGAGAATCATAGTGCATATTAATACAAAATAATAACGAAATGGATATCATTATAAATATAGCCGTCACACTAATTTCAATCGGAAGTTTTTTAAGTTTTCTGCGATTTGTAAAAGGTCCCACAGCAGCTGATAGAGCTATTGCATTAGACACTCTATCGGTAATAGGCATAGCAGGCTTAGTGCTTTTGGGATATGTTTTTAAACGATACATATATGTCGATTTGGCATTGGTATATGCAGTACTCGGTTTTATAGGTATTATTGTGATAGCCAGATATATAGAAAAAGCTTTGTAATGGATACATTAAATAACATATTAGAATATATAGGATTAGGATTTGTGCTCTTAGGTAGCATTTTCTTGTTTTTGGGCGCTTTGGGTATTTACCGTATGCCCGATTTGTATAACCGCTTGCAAGCAGGCACAAAAGCATCGACATTGGGAGCAATGAGCGTTGTTTTGGGCGTTGGATTAATGCAACCCGATTGGTTGATTAAACTGATTGTAATCATTCTGTTTATTGGCATATCAAATCCTTTGAGTTCGCACGCATTAGCAAGAGCTTCATACCGTAGTGCTGTGTTGCCGTTTTACAAAAAGAAAATTGATGCCTACGAAGAAGAAGTAAATAAATCAAAAGTCGATTAGCCAAAAGCTAAGAGCAAATAAAAGTATAGAAATTAATAAACGAAAATAAACAAATATGGCACTAATATTATTTTTAGTAGTAATGGCAATCATTTTAATAAGCGCCGCAATATATGCCGTGATGCAAAAAGATTTATTGTATGCCGTTTTGGCAACCGGTGTAGTGAGTACAGTCTTATCTGTGTTTTTTTATCTTTTGCAAGCGCCGGACGTAGCTATTACAGAAGCAGCCATTGGTATTGCTTTGACAACTATTATTTTTGTGATTACGATAAGAAATACCAAAAGAAACGAAAATGATTGCTGTGACAGTCATATAGAGAAATTTTAATTGATTGACAAAGAAAAATATAAATGAAAAAAGTATTTATTTTAATAATCGTAGCCGTTTTAGGATATTTCCTGATCTTAACTTTTGCAGATATTCCTTTTGGTGCAAACAGAATTGGCAGTTTAGATGAGCCCGAAACGGTTTCAGCTTATTATCTGGATAAAGCACCTAACGATTTACACGTAGCCAATACCATTACTGCTGTTGTAGTCAATTTTCGTGGTTTTGATACACTTGGTGAGGTAACCGTACTGTTTTTGGCAGCAACCGGATTGGCAAGTATTTTATACAGAAAAGAAGAAGAGGAAGAAGAAACGCAACGTTTGAACATCGGTTCTTCAAGTTTGGTAAAAACCGGAGCTAAAATTTTATTTCCTTTAATTATAGTGTTGGGTATTTATGTGTTTATTCACGGACATCTAACTCCCGGTGGTGGTTTTCAAGGAGGTGCAATCATTGCAACCGGATTTTTATTAATGCTGATGACTTACAAAAAGTTCCATACCAATCATAATGTAATGGTTTGGCTAGAAAGTATTTCAGGCTTAGCATTTGTGGGTATCGGTTTGTTTGGATTGTTTAAGTATGGTTCATTCTTGCAAAATGTAGGTTGGACAGGCAATTTAAACGATTTAGTAAGCGGCGGATTAATTCCATTGATATATATATTCATCGGAATTAAAGTGGCAACCGAACTGACAAACGTGTTGGATATTTTATTAAAAATCAAACCAAATAATAAATAAAAAATTGATAACCGGTTGATGATAATCAAGCGGTTTTGTAAATAAAGACATTTAGAATGAACAATTTTCAAGAAATATTTATACAATATAAAGACCTGATTACTATGGCAGTATATGGCTCGGCAATTATGCTGATAGTTATTGGTTTATATGCCGCTTTGCTCAAAAAGCATTTGGTAAAAATAGTTATTGGTTTATCATTAATGGAAGCAGGTGTCAACTTGCTATTTGTTGCCATTGGCTATATCCAAAATGGTACAGCACCCATTTTTTCACCCGGAAATGAAAATGCCGCTAACAAAATGGTTGATCCGGTACCACAAGCATTGGTGTTAACCGCCATTGTTATCGGTTTTGCCGTAACAGCCTTGGCGCTTTCATTGGTAATTCGTCTTTATAAACATCATCACACAGCAAATATTGATCAAATAAAATCGTTGAAATGGTAATAAGTCCCGTACATTATATAGTAGCCCCATTACTGGCAGCATTTGCCATTCCTTTGTTGACAAAGTTATACAAAGATGCCGCAAGAGTTGTGCCCGGAATTGTATTGTTTTACAATGTCGTTATATCATTTGTGCTAATGAAACAAGTAGCAGATGATGGTTTCATAAGTGAAGTTATTTCCGGTTGGCAAGCGCCTTGGGGAATCAATTTAGTATTAACACCATTTACCGCATTTTTGGCAACAATGGTTTCCGTTTTAGGATTTACCATTTGGTTATATGGATTTAGATTTAAAAGAACCTTAAAAGGTGGTGAAGTTAAGTTTTATGAAACGTTACAAATGATGATGATTGCCGGTTCAATAGGCGTTATTATTACAGGTGATATTTTTAATATGTTTGTATTTGTCGAAATTGTCGGTATTACAGCATATTCATTAACCGCTTTTTACAGAAATAGAGATGGTGCAGAAGCCGGATTCAAGTATTTGTTTATCGGTAGTTTAGCTTCTATATTTTTACTTTTAGGCATATTGATTATCTATACACAAACAGGCACGCTAAATATGGCACAAATTGCCGAACGTATGGGCGATGTGCCACAATCAATGAAAATTACAGCCTTGATATTTTTCTTAGTTGCCTTAGGTATCGAAGCAGAAATGTTTCCGCTCAATGGTTGGGCACCCGATGCTTATTCACAAGCACCGTCGCCTACAAGTGCAACTTTTGCAGCAGTAGTTTCAGTAGCAGGCGTTTATGCACTCGTAAGAGTTGTATTTACATTGTTCGATGTGGCAGGAGTACATACTTATCTTATTGTTATGGGATTTGTAACAATGTTAGTAGCAGAAATTGCGGCTATTTCACAAGTAAATTTAAAAAGGATGCTGGCTTATTCCAGCGTCGGACAGGTGGGTCTGGTGCTAATAGCTTTTGGTATTGGTAGCGAATTGGCAGTTTTTGGTGCTATTTTCTTGATGTTAAATCACGCCGTTATTAAATCATTACTATTTATGACAGCCAGTTATTTTATTTACAATACCGACGACAAGCGTTTGGTGGCAATGAATGGTATGCACAAACAATTACCTTTTGTGTCTGCATTGTTTTCAATAGCAGCCTTTGCCATTATTGGTTTTCCACCTTTTTCGGGATTTTGGAGTAAGTTTTACATATTAATGTCGGCAGCAGATGAAGAAATGATTTATCTAATTATAGGTATTTTGATAGTAACCGTTATCGAATTAGTTTACTATTTAAGAACCGTAGGAAGAATATATTTTGCCAAAGAAGAAGTAGAAGAACCATCACATAAACCATCGGTTAATGCTATTGTGGCAATGTCATTTTTAGCATTGTTTATTATTGTGATTGGTGTATATCCGAATTTGATAATAGACTATTTGCATAGTGCCGCATCAAGTATTTTAGATAAAGCAAATTATATTCAACAAATTTTGGGTAAGTAAAGATGTATGAAGTGTGATTGATGATAAAATGAGAAAAATCTAAAAAAATATTGAATTGAAATTGTGTCTAGCAACAATGACAAGCAAAACACAAATAGAAAATAAAAATTGATAAAACAGGGATAATAAATTATGAATACAATAAGCATCATATTAACTATTTTACTATTAGGTAGCATTTTAAGCTACGTAGTAGATAGCTTTAACCGAAAACTGACAGCTGTTACAGCATTTGTTTCCGGTCTTATTGCAACAGCATATTTCTTTTCAAAAGCACAAATTGGCGATTTTGAAGTGCATAAAATCGGCGGATTTGACCTGCAATGGGGTATCACTGCTTTTTCAATGTACTTTGTTTATATCATTTTAGGATTAAGTGTATTGGCACTTTTGTATTCCATTAAATATATGGAAGGAAAAGCACGTTTAGGATATTTTTACGGTAGTTTTTTACTGAGTATTTTAGGAATGATGGGCGTTGTGTTAAGCAAAGATTTTATATCAATGTTTATCTTTTGGGAAATTATGACTTGGGCATCTTTCTTACTCGTAATTTACAATGCTTATTACAAAATTAAAACAGAAGGAATTAAATATATGATTTTTAGCGCCATTGGTGCTTATGCTATGCTAACTGCTATTGTATTTGTTAATAAATATTATGGCACTTTTAATATTGCCGAGGCTATTCAGGCAGGTGCTTTTAGTTTTACAAAACATAGTTTTATTCCCTTATTCTTTATATTAGGCTTTGGTATTAAAGCCGCTGTAATGCCGTTTCACGTATGGGCACCAAAAGGATATGCACACAGTCCAATGTCATTTACGGCTGTATTTTCGGGCGCAATGTCTAAAATGGGTGTGTTTGGTATTGCCTTAGTTTTTTCAACATATTATACCACAAATTATATCGAAGGATATTTTATCAGCCAAATTTTGGCTTGGTTGGGTGGAATTACAGCCGTTATGGGTACTATTTATGCTTTAATTCAGACCGATGCAAAAAAATTATTAGCCTATTCATCTATTGCACAATTAGGATATATTGTAGTGGGTTTATCCACAGGTACAAAACTCGGATTAATGGCTGCACTATACTTAGCAGTGATGCACGCCGTTTTTAAAGGCGCTTTATTTATGGTAGCAGGCGCTGTTGAAAAACAAGCCGGAACTACTGATATGACCAAAATATCAGGACTCATAAGACGTATGCCTTGGACATTTTTTGTAGCCTTAGTCTCTATTATTGCTTTGGCAGGTGTACCGCCTGTTGGTGGATTTGTAGGAAAATGGTTGATATACGAAGCCTTAATAACTGAAAGTAACAATTACTTTTTGGTTATTGTAGTTTTCTTCTCATCAACTGCCGCCTTCTTATATTCTTACAGATTTCTATTCGGATTGTTCTTAGGGCAAGAAGAAAAAGAAACCGAAAATGTGAAAGAAG
>CAZSBI010000197.1:0-3575 GCA_964604735.1 uncultured Flavobacteriaceae bacterium
CATAAAACCGTGAACATTTAGCGCAGTATTAGTATAATGATAATTGGCAAGCACATAAATATTTCCGTTATCGTCCAAGGCTATTTTTCCGTCCGAATCATCTTGGTTATCTCCCATTTTTACCGCCCATTGATAATTGCCTTCGGCATCATATTTGGCGAGAAATACATCAACTCCCCCTGTTGCTATTAGTTCATTTGTAGCCGAAGAAGGATCAAAATCAACCGTTCCGGTAAATGTACCTGCAACATATACATTGCCGGAGTTGTCAACTTTAACATCATATCCGCTATCGGAATCGGCACCTCCAATTTGATTTAACCAATCTAAATTGCCCTGTGCATAAGTACTGCCTGTTAAGACAGAAAATAATAAAATAAATAAGTTTAATTTTTTCATAATAATTAAGATTTTAAAATTACGAGACAAAATTAAACTCAACAAGTATAAAATCCGCTACCCTTTCGGGTAGTTTTATGGTTAATAAAGAAAAAAATGTATTTATGAGACTAAATTCCGGGCTTCCATACGGTTTTTTACATCCATTTTTACATAAATGTTTTTGATATGGAATTTTACCGTATTGGTTGAGACAAAAATGGTGTTGGCAATTTCACTATTGGATTTTCCTTGACAAACGAGAGTCAATATTTCTGATTCTCTTTCTGTCAGATCATATTTGCCGACAATTTTTTGTAGTGAATTTTCAGATTTTTTATCTGTACCGCAGCGCTGTAATTGAAGTAAATATTGTTGCAGTTGTTGGTTGATTTGCTGCATTTTATTTTGGGTTCGTTGTTTATAATTCCGGACAAACAAAAACGTCATAAGCAACAATGAAAACAACAGTGCAATCAACAAATTACGCTTTTTGAGTCCTTGTTGTTTGAGCTCATTTTCCGTTTCTAACAAGGCTATTTGCTGTTGTTTTTTTTCGCTTTGATATTTAATTTCCAACTCGGAAATCTTCTCTTTATGTTTTATGTCTGTCAAACTGTCATTGAGTTGTGTATATCTATCTAAATTTTCATAAGCGGTTTTGTAATCCCCTTCTTTACGGTTAATTTGTGACAATTGATAGTAAATTTCCGGCAATGGTTCCCTAATTCCTTTTTCCAGACTTATTTTTTCAGCTCTCAACATATCTTCCTTTGCCTTTTGCGGTTTGGTTATTTTCGTTTCTATTTCTGCCAAAACCATCAATGAAGTAATGATACCATAAGCATTACCGATGCTTTCTTCCGTTTGCAAAGAAAGTTTGGCATATTGTAGTGCCTTGGTAAGTTCCCCTGATTTCTGATAGCAGATTGAAAAATTTCCGTATATGGAAGCCAATCCTCTTTTGTAATTCATTTTCCGGGCGATGGACAAAGCTTTATTCAAATACGCTATGGCATTTGAATATTGATCCAGATGCATATAATATTCTCCGAAAGTATTATACAAAGCAACCGCCGCTTCATCTTTTTTGTTTTTGTCAATAAGATTTTCCGCTCTTTTCAGATATTCAATTGCTTTATTATAATTCTGATTTTTATTGTAATATTGTGCAACGTGTGTATTTAATGCCAGGGCATTATTATAATGTTTGGTTTTTTCGGCAAGTTCCAGAGCTTTAATGGTATTTTCAATATATTTTTCATCATTTCCGGCATAGTTGTAACTGATACCTTTGTTTTGATAGAGTTCGATAAGTTCAAAAGTGTCCTTTGTTTTCTTTGTGATTTCCAAGGCTTTATCATAATAATAAAACGCCGAATCCAATTCCCCCAAAATCGTATGAGCAATAGCTTGATTGTTCATCGTAATGGCAACTGATTTAGGCTTATCAAGTTTTGTAAATATTTTTTCGGCTTTCTTTTGATAATATAATACCGAGTCGTATTGACCGGCATAATCAAATGCAAATCCTAAAAATTTATAAGCAATACCGGTTCTATAAATATTATTCTCCGATTGATATAATGCAATTGCTTGCTTATACAATGCTATCGCCTCTGTCTGATCACTACTGTTATCCGATAACTTTTTTGCCTTTTCAAAAATCGTATCGGCATGAGTAAAAACCCTTTGACTTTTTTCATCAGAAGTATTGTTTTCTTGCCTGTTACAAGAAAATACCAAAAGAAAAAACAATAATAAGAACAGTAAGCGTTTCAAAATTTAAACTTTATTAAACAATTAACAAAGATAAAATTTTTATCAAATAAATACAAGTACTTTTCTCCTATTTCAAGATGGGCAGATTCAACTCACAACCAAACTCACGACGCTCACAAATGCAATTAGATAAAAAATGATGAAAAATTTCCAAAATCCATTGGCATTTTTCATTTCCATAAACTGAAAAACTACTAGTAAAAATTTTATGGCTGATAAGCCCAGAATTAATGTTACAAAAAATGATAATCCGTAAGCATAATGAGCAGATAATGCCATAATTGTAGTTAATATAAATAGAATTACGATGGTTTTTGTATGTGTTAATTTCATGATATATATATATTTAATTTTTTGTTTGGCAATTGGCTTTCAACACCAAGCACTTTTACCTTTCTCCTTTTCCCTTTTACCTTTTACCTTTACACTTTCTCCTTTATCAACAAGCAAACAACTTTCGTTTAAAAGACAAGATATAAAACAGGGAAGAGCAAAAGCCAAATCAGGTCGCACATATGCCAAAACGAAGCACCTGCTTCTACATCTAATATTTCGGGATTTGCATCAGCTTTTCGCATACCCAAATACATTGAAAGCAGGATACCCAGCCCAATCAGTACGTGAATGACATGAAATCCGGTTAACAACCAGTAGAATGTAAAAAATGTATTCTGTCCCATCAACAAACCGTGTTCTATCTTTTCATAATATTCTACGCTTTTTAAAGCTAGAAATAACAATCCGCCCAACATAGCCAATTTGGTATAAAAAGCCGATTTGTCAAACTCCTTCAATTTTACTTTATGCACTGCCACAGCCATAAAGTAACCACTTGTCAGCAAAAACATTGTATTAACAGCGCCATAAGTAGCATTAAGTTGCAATCTTGCTTGATGATACAGCTCGGGGTTTTCTCTACTATATACCGATAATACAATCAATGCAACACCAAAAGTTATAAGCTCTACCAAAATCAATATCCAAATCAATATCCCACCCGGAGGATAAAAAATGTTTTTATAATCAATCTTTTGTGTTTCCATATCTTATTCTTTCATTAATTATTTTTTTACTTTTACCTTTTTCTTAGCCCTTAACCCCTTCCAACTCCCAACTTCGGACTTCAAACGCACTTTCTCCTTTTACCTTTTACCTCGCTCCTCAATGTTTTGTCACGATTTTTGCCAGTGCAAAAATACGCGCCAAAACAAGAAAGCTTGGGAATTAATAATGTGAGAGGGGGCGCGGTCTCGATTTTGCTACTAACGTGTGACCACCTCGTGGTCAGCCTTACTAATTATGTTTTCCTACTCCCGACTTCAAACGCACTTTTCCCTTTTATCTTTTACCTTTCTCCTTTTACCTTTCTCCTCGCTCCTCCCTCTAGTGTCTTATTTTTTCATACAACTTCACCA
>CAZSBI010000198.1:0-10038 GCA_964604735.1 uncultured Flavobacteriaceae bacterium
AATTGCAAAATGTAACAATTACTGTTACTGACATTTCAGGTAAAATAATTTATACAGACAATGATATAAATACACAAAATTACAATCTAATTATTGAAGGAAAAAAAGGCTTATATTTTGTCAAGATTAGTTCTGATAATCATAGCATTATTCATAAATTAATATTGAACTAATTAAATTATTCAAACTTAATCGTAGTAGATAAAATTCTCAGTTTTTTATCATTATAATCTGTCCAAATGGGTGTGATAATTCCATTGTATGCATCAATGTTGTTATAATCGCCCATAAAAAGTATTTTTCTTGGAGTAAATGGTCTGTCTGAAATGGTTTTTTGATTAAAACTTTCGCCACCGTCCGTACTAATAGACAAACTCACATCTGTCTGATTATCATCGTATTTGCTTCTATCGTAATAAACTATATAAATGTATCCGGTTATAGGGTCAATTTGCATCCAAGTTAAATATTGATGCGTTTGGGTCTTATCCTTATTCACGCGTTTGGGCTTAGTCCATGTTTTACCCTTATCGGTACTTTTGCTGATAAAAATATCCGTATCATTGGTACCGTTGCGTTGGTCAGACCAATTGACATACAAAGTGCCACTATGCTCTCCGCTACTGTTATCTATACAAAGTATAGGCATTCCGTTCGCCCTGTAAGTACCCGGAATATCATAAGTCCAGCCTTCGGGTTGATGGGCAATTACAATATCTTTGTCGAGCCAAGTTTTACCACCGTCAGTGCTTTTATCAAAATATATTTTTTCGTTCCAAGCCCAAGCAACATAAATATTTCCTTGCTTATCAAACACAGGAACAGCGCCTTCGGTGGTATAATCATCGTCTTGACAATCGCCTTCGAACTGACTAATGCTTATTGGTTTTGTCCAAGTACTTCCAAAATCGTCTGAGCGTGAAAACAAAATTCGGGAATGATCTTCGGGTTTCTTGCTGTCGTAAGCATCAAACTCTGTCCAAGTAACTGCCAAAGCTCCCGTTTTCGGGTCTATTGCAATCCAATGTTTATCTTGTACCGTATTATTGTTATAGCCAATGGCTACGCCATCTGTCCATGTTTTGCCTTCGTCGGTCGATTTTTGAATGACAATAGAGCTTAAAAATTCCTTACTGCTCCTACTCCCGCCCGGATTTGCCAAATGTAAATAGTAAATATTTCCCTTATCATCAGATGCCAAACAAGGATCGCCAAACACACCGTGTTTCGATTTTAAATGCATATTTTTCCAAGTAAGTCCCTGATTGTCAGAAACGTGAACATTATCATAAATACTTCCGCCAATAATATTGTTGGTGTTTGCTTTATTGATACAAATGCTCGGCTCGGACAAACCCGAAAAGATATTTTTGCTTTCTTTTAACACTACTACTTTATTTGTTTTTTGAACAAATGCCTTTTGCAAATCAACTTTTGGTACGTTTTTTGTCGATTTACAAGAAAAAAATATGCTAAGCAAGGCTAAAATTATATATTTTTGTATTTTCATCGTAAATATTTTTGTTTAAAATCAAATATATGAAAAAATTATTAATCCTACCGATTTTACTATTTCTTACGTCGTTTACACTACACAAATATTATGTTAGCGTTACCGAGATAAATTACAAAGCGGCATCGCATCAGTTTGAAATGATTATGCGTGTTTTTCCTGATGATATCGAAAATATTTTACACGACAAATACGAAATACAAGCAGATTTATCGCAACGAGAAACCAAAGAATTTTTGTATCGTTATGTCTATGAAAAATTTCATATTTGGATAGGCGAAGAAGAATTGGCTTATGAGATTTTGGGTACTACCGAAAAAGATGAATTTTTAGTCATTTTGCTACAAGCCGAAGTGCCTGAAAATACCGATCAAATAGTGGTAAAAAACACACTACTGCAAGATCTGTTTGATGAACAAAAAAATCTGCTTCACTTCATTAATCAAGACAAGAAACAAAGTTTTATTTTAAATAAAGAAAATCCGGAGGTTGAGATTCAGTTCTAATTTTTTTGGCGGTTGGCGGTTGGCTGTTAGCTTTTGGCTTAACAAAACATCATCAATTATTAATATTTTCTATCAAATACCTTAACATTTATTCTCTTAAAGGAACCATTAACTCCCCTGAATTAGTAATTTTGTTACTTTCAACAATATAAATTTTTATATAATAATTGTTGTTTTTAATAGTATTAGGAAAACTTTGTGAATATTGTTTTTTTACTAAAATATTGCATGACAACACACTATCATTTTCTACCCTAACATCTATTCCTATTCCAACAATTCGTAATTCACTTAAATTAATGCCATTTAGAATAAACTTTGCAGGTGTTTTTTTATTGTATTTAATAAATTTAGCATTTTCATCTAATAACAACTCAATTCTCTTATTATTAACCATATAAACCAATTTACTTTCATCTATTTTACAACTAGTTGTGATAAATAACATAAATAATATTGGCAAGTATATTTTAAGCATTTCTTTTTTTCTTTAATTATATGAGTATATCGTATCTGCTAGTTTATTAATAAATTGAGTATCTACTTTGCATTGACTTGCAAATATAACAAAAAAAATGAATAATCTATGTGTTAATTTTTGGCTGTTGGCTTATCGGGACAGCCACCTACTTCGGACTTCCGACTTCGGTCTTCCAACTTCAAACTTCAAACTTCGTACTTCCAACTCCCTCCGTACTTTCTCCTTTCTCCTCGCTCCTTTTACCTTCTTTTGGACTTCCGACTTCGGTCTTCCAACGCACTTTTCCCTTTTACCTTTCTCCTTTTACCTTCTGTTAGGCTTCGGTCTTCGGACTTCACCCGCACTTTTACCTCGCTCCTTTTACCTTTTCCCTCAAGCGAATGCATTTTTAAGTTTTTCGAGTGCCATAGCAATGTTTTGCTTAGTAGTACCAATATTTAATCTAAAATAGTATTCGCCGGTTTTTCCGAAGGACATACCATCATTGAGTGCCAATTTGGCTTCATTAATCAGTTTGTCTTTTATTTGCTGATGCGACAATCCGGTTTCTTTAAAATTAAGCCACATTAAGAAAGTACCATCAGGTTTTTTGGCTTTAATGGCAGGAATATTTTCTTGCAGACAATCAACTACAAATTCGATATTGTTTGAAAGATAAGCAAGCAATTGTTCTAACCAGTCTTCGCCTTGACTATACGCAGTTTCAAAGGCAATAGCGCCAAAAATATTACCTAAAAACAAGTGCATATCAAATAGTTTTTTATTGTATTTGGCTTTGATTTTTTCGTTTGGAATAATCACTACCGAAGTTGCCAATCCGGCGACATTAAATGTTTTGCTGGGCGCCGTAATAGTGATGGTATTTTGTGCTAATTCTTCTGAAATAGAAGCAATTGGAGTATATTTATGCGTTTTGTAAATAAAATCGGAATGTATGTCATCAGACAAGATTATCAAGTTGTTTTCAAGGGCAATTTTGCCCAATTCGGTCAATTCTTCTCTTGTCCATACGCGTCCTACGGGATTGTGCGGATTAGAAATGATAATCATTTTTGTTTGCGTATCAATCAAGGTTTTTAGATGCTCAAAATCCATTTGATAATCGCCATGCGCATCGACTTTTAAAGGATTTTGTAATAATTGCCTTCCGTTTCCTTCGACCACATCAAAGAATGGGTGATACACCGGCGTTTGGATAATAATTTTATCATTTTCATTGGTCAATGCCAATATAGCAACAGCCAAAGCACTTACGACACCCGGACTAAAATCTAACCAAGATTCTTGTAGTTGCCATTGGTTTCTTTTTAGATTCCAATTGATAAAACTCTTGTTAAAATTGCTTGTTCTAAGCGTATAACCTAAAATAGGGTGTTCTAAACGTTTTTGAAGGGCTTCTATGATAAAATCAGGAGTTGCAAAATCCATATCGGCTACCCAAAGTGGTTGTAAATCCTTGCGTCCGAAGAATACAGGCATTTTATCGTGTTTGATACAATGACTTTCGGAACGGTCTATTTGTTCATCAAAATTGTAGTTCATTCGTCGATTATTTAGTTTTGACAAATGTAATGAAATTTTTGTTGTTTGTTAATGTGATTTTTGATGAAATAATGCTTTCATCATTAAAATATTTTTGTAAATATCTTGATTTAGATTTGCTGTTATTAAGCTGTGGACTTCCGATTTTTTTTTAGGATAGGCTCAAAGTAGATTTGTGAATATTCTTTCGGTTTTATGACTGACAAAATCAATATCCTAACAAGTGTTTGGCGTGTTGCAAAGCAGAATCTGATGGTGATTTACCTTCAATCATTTCGGCAATTTCATAAATTCGTTCTTGTTTATTCAGTTGTTTTACTTGGGTATTAATATCGCCTTTGGAGGTTTTAAATACTTTAAAATGTTGCGCACCTGCTACTGCAATTTGTGGTAAATGCGTAATAACAATCACTTGCATATTGCGACTTAATTCTTTTAAAACTTCTGACATATTTTGTGCTACTTCGCCCGATACGCCGCTGTCAATTTCGTCAAAAATAATAGTTGGTAGTTTTTTATATTTGGACAATACGGTTTTGACCGCCAACATTAATCGTGAGAGCTCGCCTCCCGAGGCAATGCGTCTTAAGTCGCCAAAACTTTTGCCCGCATCTGATGATATTTGAAATTGCAAATCGTCTTTACCATTATTCAAAAAATAATTTTGTGGCAACAAATCTATTTTCAACCGCGTATTGTGCATTGACAAGCGTTGTAAAATTTTCTCGATTTGACTTATCAATTTGGGTGTTGCTGCTACCCTATTTTGATGTATTTTTGACGATAAATCGTTTAATAATGATTCTTTTTGAACAATTTCACTTTGCAAATCGGCAATTTGTTCTTGCAAGGAAGACAAATCATTTACTTCGTTTGCCAATTGATTTCGCAAGTCGATAAGCGCATTGATATCAATTGCTTTATGCTTGATTAGCAACATATTATAACGATCGTTGAGTGCTTGCAGATGTTCTTTTTCGGCAGGATTAAAATCGGTGTCTTCTGAAAGGTTTTCAATTTCCATAGCCAAATCTTGCAACTCGATTTGGATACTTTCAAAACGATTTTCTATTTGTCTATATTTATCAGAAAGTCGCGCAATACGCGCAAAGGCAGTTTTAATTTGCAAGACTTGACTTTGCACTCCGATGCTCTCATCATCTAACAAATGAAAAGCCTCTGCCAATACGGTTTTGATTTCCTCGGTATGCTCCATCATTTGTAACTGCTGTTCCATTGTTTCGGGTTGCAGTTCGTCCAAATTGAGTTCTTGTAATTCTTTGAGTTGAAAGTTCTTGTATTCGAGTTCTTTCTCGGCGCTGTCTAACTTCGATTTTAATTCTGATAAATTGGCGTTTAATGATTTATATTGCTGATATTCAGCCTTGTATGAATTTAATAATTTTTCATTTTTTGACACAGCATCAAGTAAAGCAAACTGATATTCTTTTTGATTGAGTTCTAAGGTTTGGTGTTGCGAGTGAATATCGATTAGCTTTTCGGTCAGATTGACCAAGCTGTCTAAACGCACAGGCGTATCATTGACAAAAGCCCTTGATTTGCCACCGGGCAATAGCTCACGGCGAATAATTGTTTGTGATTCGTAATCTAAATCTTCGGTTTGAAAGAATTTTTTCAGATGATATTTCTCTACATCGAACATTGCTTCAACGACACTCTTTTGATCGGGATTTTTGAGTAAACCCTGTTGCGCACGCTTACCACGCACCAGTTCCAATCCACCCAAAAGAATAGATTTTCCGGCGCCTGTCTCACCTGTAATTATGGTTAATCCTTCTTCAAAATCTAAATCGATTTTTTGAATTAGTGCATAATTTTTTATGTGAAGTTCTTTGAGCATAGCATCATTGATAATGATTGCAAAGATATATTTTTTACTTGTAAAATAAAATTGATTGTTTACTAATCTGTATCGGAATATTATCTTCCTTGAAACATTTCAATATTTTCTTTTATGAATGCAAATATTTTTCAAAAAAAACCTTGATTAACACCTCAAAATATCAATCTCTACTGCATTATATTGTTAACCAATTACAAAAAATATTGAACAGAAAGATACAATGCGTATAAGATTACGGCACCGATAACACCTTGTATTTTTCGGTCTTCTTGACGTTTAAAAAAGACAAAAACAACCAATAAATTCAGTAGCAGACTAATAGACACTACTTGTGTAAATAGATCGTCCTTAATCAGTTGGTGATAAGCCGGCTCGATATCTGTTTTGAGCACCAAATTGACAAAAAAATAGAATCCGACAACGGGTGCAATCAATCCTATGAATAATCCTTGAAAAAAATCTTTATTTCGTTTTGACATTATATTTTATTTGAAATTATCCTTGATTTCATCTAAGTACTTATGCGCAGTCATATCAAATTGTACCGGCACAACGGCAACATAATTATTGGCAAGGGCATAATCGTCGGTATCTACACCTTGGTCTTCTTTTGAAAAATCACCTTTTAGCCAAAAATAAGTTTTTCCGAAGGGCGAAACACGTTTGTCATAAGTTTCTTGCCATCGATTTTGTGCTTGTCTTCCCACTTTTAGCCCTTTAATTTCGGATAAAGGCAAATCAGGGATATTGACATTTAAGGCTACGCCTTGTGGCAGTCCGTTTGTCAATACATTTTTAGCAATAATTTCGACATAGTGTTTTGTGGCGGTAAAATCGGCGTCCCAATCATAATTTGCCAATGAAAATCCAATTGACGGAATACCTTCAATAGCGCCTTCGATAGCACCACCCATAGTGCCGCTATATAAGACGTTGACTGAGGAATTTGCTCCGTGATTAACTCCCGAAACCAACAAATCGGGTTTGCGACTAACTGCGTGAGCCAGTCCGAGTTTGACACAATCGACAGGTGTGCCGTTGGTTTTAAAATCTTTTTGCGGTCCTTCGATATTGACTTCGTCCAAATGCAAAACCGTATGTATTGTTACGGCATGCGCTTTGCCTGATTGCACCGTGTCGGGTGCAACAACTACTACATCGCCCAGCTTATTCATTACATCTACCAAAGCTCTTATTCCGGGCGCATTTATACCATCATCGTTTGTTACAAATATTAAAGGTCGCTTCATTTATTATCATTTTTTTTTGAAATGTAAAAGTACGTTTTTTTTTGTGAAATTTGCTTTATTCTGATTCAAATGAAATTTATCAAAAATACAAATAATTTTTTTCTACTTTTGGCTTTTATTAAACTATGTCTGATAAAGTATCATTTAAAATTATCAACCGTTTGGCAGTTCCTTCAATTTTAGCGGGAATTATCGAGCCTTTAATATCTATAACCGATACGGCTATTATTGGACATGTTCAAGAAAATCCGACCGAAAGTTTGGCAGCTGTGGGTATTGTCGGATCGTTTTTATCAGCATTATTTTGGATATTGGCACAAACAAAAAATGCTATTTCGACCATTGTTTCACAAAAATTAGGCGCGCAAAAACTCGGTGAAATAAAATCGTTAATTGTTCAAGTGCTACTGATAAATCTAAGCCTTGGCATTATACTTGTGCTCATTACAAATATGTTCGCTTCGGAAATTTTTTCTTTGTATAGCGCCAAAAACCTCATCTTAAAATATTCGGTCTCGTATTACAATATTAGGGTTTTCGGATTGGTTTTTACACTGATCAGCTTTACACTTTTTGGTATTTTCAGAGGGTTGCAAAATACCTATTGGGCAATGAACATTAGTATTGTAGGCGGATTAATCAATGTTATTCTGGATTTTATTCTGGTTTATGGTATAGAAGGCTATATTCCGGCAATGCATATACAAGGCGCTGCTTGGGCAAGTTTAACGGCACAATTTGTTATGATGCTGCTTGCTATTAGCGTTTTTATTGGCAAAACGCCATTTAAACTGCAATTATCGACTAAATTACATAGTGAAATTCCGCGTTTTTTAGCCCTTACCGGCAATTTAATTATTAGAACTATTGCTTTAAATGTCGCTATATTTTTATCGAACAGATACGCTACCTCCTACGGAAAACATTACATTGCTACACATGTCATTTTAACAAACATTTGGTTGTTTACCAGCTTTTTCTTAGACGGTTATGCCGATGCAGGCAATTCCTTGGCAGGCAAACTTATTGGGCAAAAAGATTATAAAAATCTACGATTATTGAGCAAAAAAATAATCAAATACAGTTTATGGGTTGCCTTATTCTTATCAATTATTTTTCTGATCAGCTATCCGTTTATCGGAAAAATTTTTACTAATGACACAGAAACCTTAACTGTTTTTAAACAAGTATTTTGGTTGGTTATATTAATGCAATCAGTCGGTGCCATTGCCTTTATTTTTGACGGCATATACAAAGGATTGGGCTGGGTTACATTTTTAAGAAATATGCAACTGATTGCCACTTTTGCCATATTTATTCCCACCTTACTCGTATTTGACTATTTTAATTTTCGTCTCTATGCCGTTTGGATAGCATTTTTGCTTTGGATGACATTTAGAGCAGGCAGTCTGTGGTGGCATTTTGACAGAAAACTTCGAGGTTTGCAATAGTTTGTTTCTTTAATTTTTGACATCAAATTAACGCAACACAAAGTGTTGTGGTTTGGCGGTTGGCTGTAACTTCTCATACCGGCAACTTCCATGCTTCCCGATAACCATTGGGATAAGCTCTTCGGAGTCTTTTCCCTGAACGAAAAACTCAACACCTCGAACTTTCGACTTCGGACTTCAAAAAAAACCAGCAAATGACAATTTGGCAGAATGGAATAATGGCAATATATTTGCAAACAGATTTATGAAAAATAAATAATTGACAGAGAATATGAAAAAAGGTAAGCAAAACAAAGATATTAAAGAAAATTTGGATAATAAACAGAAGCAAGTAAATCAAAATCAGAAAAAAGAAACAAAAAAAGTTAATAAAAAGGAAGCTGAAATAACGCCGGAAGAACAACTAAAAATAGACTTGCAAGCAGAAAAAGACAAGTTTATGCGCTTGTATGCTGAGTTCGAAAATTTTAGAAAAAGAACAGCCAAAGAAAAATTAGATTTGTTTGAAACTGCCGGCGAAAAGGTTATTGCAAACCTATTGCCCGTATTAGATGATTTTGAACGCGCCTTAGCCGAAATGAAAAAAAATAACGAAGACGAAATGGCAAAAGGTGTACAACTGATTTATGACAAACTCAAAAACACCCTAAACAAAGAAGGGCTTAAAGAAATTGAGGTAAAAGAAGGTGACGAATTTGACCCTGAAATACACGAAGCTATTGCACAAATTCCGGCACCTAAAAAGAAATTGAAAAACAAAATTGTTGATACCGTCGAAAAAGGATATCAACTGGGCAAAAAAATAATTAGATTTCCGAAAGTTGTTACCGGAAAGTAAATTATGTCAAATCTAACTTACTGTATTTAGTTAGTCTGAAAAATATTAAAATAAGAGTCATTAATATAAAATGACTCTTTTCACATACAAAAACACTAGGTAAAAAATGAAGAAAGATTTTTACGAAATTTTAGGCGTCAGCAAAACAGCTACACCTGCCGAGATAAAAAAAGCATATCGAAAAAAAGCGATACAATATCATCCTGATAAAAATCCGGGTGATAAAGAAGCCGAAGAAATGTTTAAAGCAGCTGCCGAAGCCTACGAAGTGCTTAGCGACCCTGACAAAAAGGCACGTTACGACCAATTTGGACACGATGCTTACCAACAAGCCGGCGGATTTGGCGGTGGTGCGCAGCATATGAATATGGACGATATTTTTAGTCAATTTGGCGATATATTCGGTGATATTTTTGGTGGACGTGGCGGTTTTAGTGGCTTTAACCAAGGCGGACAAAGACAACGTACCGTAAGAAGTCGCGGTAGCGATTTGCGTGTAAAACTCAAAATCACACTCGAAGATATCATCAAAGGCGGTGAGAAAAAAATAAAAATCAAACGTAAGGTAAAAGCCGGTGGTACTACCTACCAGA
>CAZSBI010000199.1:0-5771 GCA_964604735.1 uncultured Flavobacteriaceae bacterium
CAAATCGAAATAAAAACTTGTTCTTATTTGCAAATCTTTATACAATTTGACTGTTAGATTAACATTTGTTGCAAATCTGTCAAAATCTGTATAACCTCCTTCTACATTAGCATAAGTAATTTTGGAGTATGCCAATCCGACATCACCCTTAATAACTCTTTTGCCCATTAAACAACAATTTGTGTTAAATAGGTCGCCCATACTTTTATTGCTTTGTTCACCTGAAAAAAAGTTTCCTTGCGCATTCATCATTTGAAACATCACAATCATTAATAATACTAAAATCTTTTTCATTCTTACTATTTTTTTTGTTTTAATAATGGTCCGTTTAATTTATAATTGATACTTTCGAGTACCACAGCATTTGTATTTGCTGTTAGTGCTTGGTTTATTTTACCTGATTTATCGTAGCGTCCGGCATACCAGCCTTTCTTTTCATCAAACAGCCCTTCTAAATTATCTGTAAGTACTGCTGAATAATCATCGTTGTATAATGTAGCCCAAGCAAAGGCTGCTTTGGTTGAGAATGACTTAAAATCGTTTGCTTCATCACCGTTTTCGGCATAACATATCCACTCATTACTATTAGCATAGATAGAATTATACACAAAATATGGCGCTGTATCTACGTGATCTTCTGATACGGCAACAGGAACGCCGGTCTTTTTATAACGCATTTTTTGCACTTGATAAACACGATATGCCAATTCTCTTGAATTGATATCCCAACCATACTCTAATCCGTCTAAAATATATGGCTCTGATAATACATAGTTATATGCAGGATGATAAGACACTTCACGCGTATCGGCGGCAATTTGCACATTATATATATCAATAAATTTGATAAAATCGGTATATTTATACGACTCTGTGGCATCATAATCGTTTAAAATGTAACCTTTTGCGGCATACTCTTCGTACCCGAGTTTACCTTCTTGTACAATTTTAATATTTTTATCTTTAAAACTAAATCCAATACCGTGTAATGTTGCATTATTCCCTAAAACCTCATCAATCTGCCAACGACTTAAAATATTATTAATCAACCTTGTATATTCAGGATACGATTTTCTAATACGAGCAGCAACACCCAAAAAACGTCCAATATCCATTGCCGACCAACCGACACCTTCTAAACTATTGTGGTTAGAATAATCGACCATATCGACAGTTAGTGTGCTATATACTTTATTGGGCAGTTTGTTTTTAAAAAGTGTAATATTTGCAAGCGTTTCCAATGACTTTCTCATTTTATTGTCAAATTCTTGTTTTTCGATAATACCAATTTCGTACGCTCCCATTAATGCGTAATATGAGCTGCTGATATCCCAAAATGTTGAAGCTGGATATTTGTCCACACTATTGAATAAGCCTGTTTTTTCTTGATAATTATTTTTAAAATATTGCCAAGCAATTTTGGCATAGGTCAAATCGGTTTCTGACAGAGAATCTACTGTTTTTCGTAGCGGATAAGTTGCAGAAGGCTTGATTACCAATTCTTTTGAAAAAATATCTTTATAAAAACCAAAATCCGAAGGGCGTGCTTTTTCGATAAACAATACTGCATTGGCACCCAAATACAAGGTTGCCAACATCACCACCGGCTTGACAAAATATCGTAAATATTTTGTTATTTTTTGTGTATCAATTATTATCCTCATCGTTTTTTATTTTTCTGTTTTTTTCTTTTATAATATGCTATTGACCTTTGAAACAACTCGCCATTCCAACCCGCAGCGCGTACAAATGGCGATATGAGATAAAATGTAAACACACTCCAAAATATATTGGCAAAAAATGCCGAATAAGATGGATGCGCCTTGATATAAATCAAGTATAAATTATACAAAATACCTAATATGGTTAGAATAAATATTGTCCAATGCGGCCAAGTGTGTTTTAGGTTTGAATCGGCATATTTGACCGATTTGCTGGTTACATTAAATTTAATGTTTCCTTTGAACAAAACCTTATACAAAGCTTGTAATTTGTACCAAAATCCGGCTTGATAAAACTGCTCCGGACGTTTGGTTGATACTTTCCAATTACCAATTGATGTTACCAATACATTCAGCATTAAAAATGGAACAATTCGCACAAAAAAATCAAAGTTAAATGCTTTTAAGGGCGGAATTAATGTAAAGAAAAACACAATTGGATACAATATAAAAATCATTAACCATAAGGGCGACAAATAAGACCAAATGGTTTCTAAATACGCCAATCTTTGTCTCAGTGTAAGTCCTTTTAAAAAGACCGGATTGTTTTTGCTAAACGTAATATCTATTGTTCCTTCGCCATATCGCGAAAATTGTTTGATAAATACATCAAATGACTGTGGCGATAACATTTTGCACTCTACATCGGGGTGTTGGTAAGATTGCCATTTGCGTTTATGTAACATAATAGAAGTGAAAATATCTTCTGAAATATGGTGAATAAATGGTCTTAAAGGATATTTTTCTTTCAATTCGTTTTGGTCAGCCTTCGGGTTTGTTTTTAATTCATTTTTAATGGCTTCTTCTTGCTCTTCTACCGCCAATGCTGCCAATGCACTACGACGTTGCAAGGAACCTGCGCCACAGCTAAATCCGGCATTTGAGGCATTTCTTCGACGTAAAATAACATCATAAAACAGTTGCGGATCAGTGCCAAATACATTTTTGCCTACAATTTTTTTGCTTGAAAAAGGGATAATCCAAGCCAATACTTTGCCAAACTTACCTAATTTTACTTCTAAAAATTCGTTAAGCGGAACGCCGGGAGGTATATCATAAAACCATTGTGGTGTTTGCACCCAAGCCATTTTTTTATTGCGAAAATATCCGGTAGTATGTTCTAAAAATTTAGGAAAAATCCGTGTATCTGCATCTAAAACAACTATGATGTCACCACTTGACTTATAGAAGGCATTGTTCATATTGCCGGCTTTAAAACCTATGTTATTTTCGCGCGACAAGTATTTAACACCATATTTTTGTGCTAATGCTTTAAAATTTTCTTTTTCCGGATCTGTACCATCGCGATGACCGTCATCTAGTAATAATACATTTATAGTTACATCATCATAAGGATAAGTTGCTTTGACAGCATCTGCTACGGTATCTTCTACAATGAATAGCTCTTCGTTATAAGTTGCAATAAACAAATCGATACTAATAGGTCTGTCTTCTTCGTCTTCTTTTAAGTCTTGCATCTCAGACAAATAATGCACCGGTTTTTCTTTGGGTATATCTTTATGTGTCCAATAATTGATAATACTCAATAAAGAGCCAAAAAAGGCAAGCACTTCGGCTATATACAAAGGTATAGAAATCCAAATGGCATCCCAATTGATAGAATAATTCCAACGCCAATACAAATAGTCAGCTCCTACAAAAATAAACACAATAGCAACTACCTGAAATAAAAGTTCTCTACTTTTGGTAAATTTGCTTGGCTTATAAGGTCGCCTATCCTCGAATATGTCGTAATATTTTTCGCTCATATATTGATATTACTGAGATTTAACTCAAATAAATATTCTGCAAAGGTAGTATCAATTGCTTAAATATAAGTAACATATATTGCAGTAAATAAAACTTTTTAATAAAATTATAAAAAAAATATTTTTTTTGCAATAAAATTAGGTTAATAATAAAAAAAGAGTACCTTTGTCGCATAATTTAATAAAAAAATAAAAATGAAAACAGGAACAGTAAAGTTCTTTAATGAAACTAAAGGATTTGGTTTTATTATTGAAGACGAATCAAACACAGAATATTTTGTACACGCTACAGGATTAATTGACGAAGTACGCGAAGGTGACAAAGTTGAGTTTGAACTTACCGAAGGTAAAAAAGGATTGAATGCAGTAAACGTTAAGCAAGCTTAATAAACTGAATAGATTTTATTAAAAAACCTCGCTAGTATTAGCGAGGTTTTTTTATGTCACTTAACTAATCAAATTATTTTTAAGTTATCAACTTAAAAAAAGGAGCTCTATCAAGCTCCTTTTATACATTAATATATTATCTTAAAAAATTCCTAAAAACTTTTTACGTTTCTTTTTCTTCTTTTTATCTTGCTTTGCTTCGCCTTTATGAGAAACGATTACTAATTCGTTCATAATATGGTCGCAATGTCCGTATTTATCTATCATAAATAATACGGCGTTGTCTTTTACGGTAATACTACGTGATACTTCGGGACGGAAATATACATCTTCCATCAATCCTTCCCAAACGCCATCAAAAGCCAAACCAATATGTTCGCCTCTACTATTGATTACAGGGCTTCCTGAGTTACCTCCGGTAATATGATTAGTCGATAAGAAATCAACAATCATTTTACCATCAGCGCTAGCGTACTTACCATACTCTTTTGATTGTAATAACGCAATCATATCCTTGGGTAAATCAAATTCTAAATCACCGGGTTTGTATTTTTCAAGCACTCCGTATGCATGTGTAAAGGGTGGATAAAAATTACCGTCGCGTGGTTCAAAACCTTTTACTTTTCCGTAAGCAACACGCATGGTAAAGTTAGCATCCGGATAGAATGGTTTTTCACTAAATACCTCCATTTGTCCTTTCATGTATTTACTCATTAACGAAGTAATTTCAGTATGAACTTTTTCAGTTGGCTCATCAATGGTTTTGGTGCTCCATTCATTTTGTGCATTAAATAATTTGTATGCAGGATCGTTATTTACTGCTTCGGTAAATTCTTTTAAAGTAGCTTTGTTGAACAAGGCTGTCAGTTTATCTAAACTTGTCATTGCTGACTGTGCATATAATTCGTCTGCCAATTGCATGGTTGTTTTGCCTTGCATGGCTGCTTTTATTTCGGGACTAATAAATTTTGCGTCAATATTCTTATTCATAAAATCTAATAGCGCTGCTAAAATTTGCTTGTCTGTATTGGCATCAAAATCTTTCAATATTTTTGTCTTGATATAGTCCAAGTATCTAACTTTGAGCATTTTATAATACTTGTCTGCGTTTTCACCTTGTTTAGATGCATTATCAACCAGCATACCGATAATCATTGAAATATTAGGCAAGTCCATATTACGTCCAAAAATTTCACCCATATATGTTTCGACTTCCAAATAGGGTTCTAATTGTCCGAACAATTCTTTTAAACGCGGTAAAACATTTCCGTATTTCGCTTTAAACTCCGGATTGGCATTTACACGTTTCATGAAATCTGCTTCGTATTTTTGTTTGGCTTCAACTGCATGAAACTTTTTAAGCCCTTGACTTTCACCAATAAAGAATTTCCAATAATTGGCTAAACCTGCGTGTTTTGAAGCTAATTTTAGTTTTAATGCAGGGTCTTTTGCCATATTTTTATCCATAATTTCCAATGATATTTCGCGTACAGCCACATGAGCGGGATCGCTAATGTTTTGTTTTTGAGCTACTTCGTACGAAGTTAAATATTCGGATGTTCTTCCCGGAAAACCTACTATCATTGTAAAATCATCTTCTTTTAAATCATCTAAATTAATTTTAAAGAATTTTTTGGGTTTATAGGGTTTGTTTTCTTTTGAATACATGGCAGGCTGATTGTTGGCATCGGCATATATTCTAAAAATAGAAAAATCGATGGTATGACGTGGCCACATCCAGTTGTCCGTATCACCTCCAAATTTACCAAGAGCCGCAGGTGGTGTGCCTACTAAACGAATATCAAAAAAAGTAGTACGCTTAATCATAAAGTACTTATTTTTCATGAAAAAAGGCTTAATTCTTATGCTGTGAAATCTGTCTTGTGGTGTTTTT
>CAZSBI010000200.1:0-7990 GCA_964604735.1 uncultured Flavobacteriaceae bacterium
GCATTTTCTGCTTGCGAAAAAGATGATACTTGTCTGGAACCGATGACACCGGATTTGGTATTGCGATTATATGATGTCAATACACCGAATACAGTCAAAAAAGTAACACATTTGACCCTTGTTACCTTGCCCGATTTAGACACAATTTACAAAAATAAGGAGATGGATAGCATAGCGATTCCGCTCAATGTCAATGACGATATTTCTCGTTTTAAAATGATTGATGACAGCAATGAAGACATTGTCGAATTTACTTACAATCGTGAAGCTGTCTTTGTGTCAAAAGCTTGTGGATACAAATCAATTTTTCATAATTTACAAGTAAATATAGTAGCAGACAGCGATAATTGGATAAAGAATAAAGAGCTTATTCAAAGCGAAATAAAAATAGATACCCTTGCCCATGTCAAAATATTCCATTAGTATATTATTTTTATGGCTCTCATTGACACTGAACGCACAGCAAGTAAATGATAGCATTTCAAAAGATACAATTTCGGCAAAAAACATACCGTTAAAATTTAGGGTAGGCTTTGATCTTGGTAAATTTATCTTAGCACAAGTAAATGATTCTCAGTCAGTTGATTTTACTATTGAGGGCAATTATAAAAACTATTTTGCCGTAGTCGAATTTGGTTTAGAAACACGAAATATCAAAAATTCACTACTGCAATACGATGCCAAAGGTTCGTATTTTCGCATAGGTTTTGACTACGATTTGTATGACAATTGGCCGGGTATGTATAACAATATTACTTTGGGCATGCGCTACGGACATGCTTCGTACGATAGTCATTTGTACGGCTATACAATCAATCAGCCTAATAATGCTTGGCAGCCACAATGGGTCAGTACAAATAAGTCTTTTGAAGGGCTTTCGGCAAATTGGATTGAAGTAGTGAGTAAAGTGCAAGTAGAAACGTTTAAAAATCTGTATATGGGGTACAGCATTTCTCTAAAATATTTATTGAATTATGCACAAGCCGAAGATTTTGATGTAGCATATATTCCGGGCTTTTTTAAACGAAATGCTTATTCAAATTTGGGTTTCGGAATGCAATATATTATTAGCTATCAATTTGATTTTTAATAAATTAGATAAATTTGATAAAGCCGTATTATGATTAAAGAAATACAGATTAGACTCAACCTGTTTGAAGCCAAACAAGCCGATATTTTACTTCGAAAAGCCTCAAAAGCGCTACAAATTCCTGCCTCTGAGATTAATGCGGTCAAATTATTGCGAAAGTCTGTTGATGCTAGAAAAAAACAAATATATTTCAACTATAAAATAGCTGTTTATCTGGGTGAAGAACCTGCCGAAAGAAGCGCTTATCAATTTGCTTATAAAGATGTTTCAAAAGCCGAAGAAGTTCATATCGTAGGTTTTGGTCCCGCAGGTATGTATGCAGCTTTGCGATTGATAGAATTGGGTTACAAACCGGTAGTTTTTGAACGAGGCAAAAATGTGCGTGAACGCCGTAAAGATTTAAGACAGATTAATCAGTTTCATTTGGTTGACGAAGACTCAAACTATTGCTTTGGTGAGGGAGGCGCCGGCACGTATTCTGACGGTAAATTATACACTCGCAGCTTAAAACGCGGTGATGTACGTCGCATTTTCGAAAATTTGGTTTATCATGGAGCTTCTGATCAGATTTTAGTCGATTCGCATCCGCATATAGGCACCGATAAGTTGCCGAAAGTGGTACAAAATATCAGAGAAACCATACTTAAATTTGGTGGTGAGGTGCATTTTGAAACTCGTGTTACCGATATAAAGATTGTCAATCAAAAAATCAAGGGAATTAGTTTGCAAAACGGACAAGAAATTCAGGTAAATGCTTTGATTTTAGCGACGGGACATTCCGCCAGAGATATTTACGAATTGCTTGACAAACGCGGTGTGCAAATGGAAGCAAAATCCTTTGCTATGGGTGTTCGCGTAGAGCATCCGCAAAATATAATTGATGCTATTCAGTATCATTGTCCGATAGACCAAAAAGATGACTTACTGCCACCGGCATCATATAGTTTGGTGCAACAAGTAGGCGACAGGGGCGTTTATTCATTTTGCATGTGTCCGGGCGGATTTATAGTGCCTGCTGCTACTGCAAATGGTGAAGTTGTGGTAAATGGCATGTCGCCGTCAGGACGAAATAATTTGTATGCCAACTCAGGTATTGTCGTTGAAATTGATGTGGAAAAAGATTTACAGAAATACGAAAAATACGGTGTTTTTAAAGGCTTAATGTATCAAAAAGAACTCGAAAAATTGGCATTTGTGGCAGGAGGAAAAACACAAACAGCGCCGGCACAACGACTTACCGATTTTGTAGAAGGCAGATTATCTGACAGTGTCAATCCGACATCTTATCAACCCGGATTAAAATCGGCGCCCTTACATTCGTTACTTCCCAAATTGATTGGCAAAAAATTACGCAAAGGTTTTAAAGCCTTTGGAAACAAAATGCACGGATTTTACACCGAACAAGCCAATGTAATAGGAGTGGAGTCCAGAACATCGTCGCCAATAAAGATACCAAGAACCGAAAATCTGCAACACCCACAAATCGAAGGACTTTATCCAAGTGGCGAAGGTGCCGGCTATGCAGGCGGCATTGTATCTGCCGCAATGGACGGCGAACGCTGTGCCGAAGCAGCGGTAAGAAATACGATTAATCGTTTGTAAAGCTTCGGATTTTAATTTTAAGTACATAAAAAAATCAATCAAAAAGCCTTCACAATAATATCATGAGATTTTACGGGTAGCAATAATTAACAAAAGAGTATTGTTAAACCTTGCCGTATTGATCGATAGCCAATTTTAGTAACTCGGCAGAACGTATTAAATTTTCTTTTTTCAATACATAAGCCATTCGTATTTGTCGAGTGCCTTGTCCTTTTGTGCTATAAAAACCACTAGCAGGGGCTACCATAACGGTTTCATTGTTATCGTTAAATTCTTCAAGTAACCATTGTGCAAATTTGTCGGTATTATCTACCGGCAATTCGGCTATAATGTAAAATGCACCTTTGGGTTCGGCTACTTTTACGCCTTCAATTTCTTTCAATTTGGCCACCAATGTATCACGACGATCTTTGTATTCGTTGATGACTTCTTCAAAATAAGATTTGGGTGTTTCAATAGCCGCTTCCGAAGCAATTTGTCCTAAGGTTGGCGGACTTAATCGCGCTTGTGCAAATTTCATTGCTACCTGCATTAATTCTTTGTTTTTGGTGATAAAAGTACCGATGCGCGCGCCACACATACTGTAACGTTTTGAAACAGAGTCAATTATAATGGCGTGATTTTCCATACCTTCTTCGTGTAAAATGGAATGATGTGTAGTATCGCCATAAATAAATTCGCGATACACTTCATCTGCAATAATATAAATGTCGTATTTAAGCGCCAAATCTCTTAGTTGCGAAATTTCATCTTTTGAATAAACATAGCCGGTTGGATTACCCGGATTGCTATACAAAATAGCTTTGGTTTTTGGTGTAATCAATTTTTCAAACTCGGCAATAGGAGGAAGGGCAAAATTATTATCGATTGATGAGTGAATAGGCACAACATTAACAGCATTTTGCTTGGCAAATCCGTTGTAATTGGCATAAAACGGTTCCGGAATAATAATTTCGTCGTCGGGGTCGGCAATACTGCCAATGGCAATAGACAAAGCCTCGGAGCCACCTGTGGTAACCATTATATCATTTGCTTCAATATCAATTTGATTATTTTGATAGTAAATTGCCAATTTGTTACGATAAGATTCATACCCCTGCGACGGGCTGTATGCAATCAAATTCAAATTGATGTTTTTGATGGCATCAATAACAATTTCGGGGGTTTTAATATCTGGTTGACCAATATTTAAATGAAAAACTTTTATTCCGTTTTTTTTAGCATTGTCGGCAAAAGGCACCAATTTTCTGATGGGTGACGCCGGCATATTCATTCCTTTGGTTGAAAAATTTGGCATAGTTATTTTGTTTTGTACAAAGGTAAGATATTTTTTATTTTATAAGCAAATAATGAAAGATTGATTTATACAAAAAAAAGATATTTATTTGCTAAAAAAGACATCTTGTTAATTAAAGAAAATTATTATCTTTGAACATCATGAAATCAAAAAAAATTGTCATACTAACAGGAGCCGGCATTAGTCAAGAAAGTGGCATTTCGACATTTAGAGATGCTAACGGCTTATGGGAAAACCACGACATTATGGAGGTGGCTTCACCACAAGGCTGGCAAAAAACTCCGGAATTAGTCTTAGAGTTTTATAACCAAAGACGTAGGCAATTGTTTGATATTCAGCCAAATAAAGCGCATTATGCCATAACGGAGTTGCAAAAACATTTTGATGTGCAAGTAATTACGCAAAACGTTGACGATTTACACGAGCGTGCCGGAAATGCGCATGTACATCATTTGCATGGCGAACTTCTCAAAGTAAAAAGCGATAAAAACGATACTTTGATTTACGAGTGGAAAAAAGATTTGCATATAGGCGATACTGCCGAAGACGGTGCACAACTTCGTCCCGATATAGTATGGTTTGGCGAAGCAGTACCTATGATTAACAAAGTAATTCCCATTGTGCAACAAGCCGATATTTTTATAATTGTCGGAACCGGAATGCAAGTGTATCCCGCTGCCGGACTAATTGATTTTTTAGACCAAAATGTACATATCTATTATATTGACCCAAATCCATCGGCTGTTTATTCCGATAATCCGCTGACGGTAATAGATCAAAAAGCAGGAACAGCCTTGCCTGCTTTGGTTAAGAAACTAATCAACGAAAATAATTCTGATGAAGAAACAAAAATATAAAATACTATTAGGCAGTAATTCGCCACGAAGAAAAGAATTGTTGAAAATGATGGATATATCTTTTAAAACAGTTAAAATTGATGCTAATGAAAATTATCCGGAAGGTTATCCGCCTAGTGAAATACCTGAGTTTTTAGCCTTAAAAAAATCTTTGGCTTATAAAAAATTGAAGAAAAATGAATTGCTCATTACCGCCGATACTATCGTTTCATTAAAAGGAATTGTTTTAGGCAAACCAAAAAACAAGAAAGAAGCCAAGCAGATGTTGTCAAATCTGTCCGATAGAAAGCATAAGGTTATTACCGGCGTGTGTTTCAGAACAAAAGATGATATTTTTACATTCTCTGATGTGTCTGATGTGTATTTCAAAAAATTGACAAGTGCCGAAATAAAATATTATGTTGACCAATACAAACCGTTTGATAAAGCGGGCGCTTACGGAATTCAGGAGTGGATTGGTCTGATAGGGATATCAAAAATTAAAGGTTCGTACTACAACATTATGGGCTTCCCTACCGAAAAGATTGACTTCTATTTAAATCAATGTAAATAAATTGTTAATTTTAACAAATCTGACTTATAACATATTTTTTTTTCTATTTTTGGAACGATTTAAAAAAACAAACTAAACTAAAATAAAACTATGAATATTTTTTTAATCCTTATCGTAATTTTGCTTGTGTTGGCAGTAATTGATTTGATTGTCGGTGTGAGTAACGATGCCGTAAACTTTTTAAATTCTGCTTTGGGTTCAAAAGCATTTTCTTTTAAAACTATTATGATAACTGCTAGTTTGGGTATCTTTATCGGTGCTGTTTTTTCAAGCGGAATGATGGAAGTTGCCCGTAAAGGAATTTTTAATCCGGGTATGTTCTCTTTCAGTGACATAATGGTTGTATTTTTGGCAGTAATGCTGGCAGATATCTTGTTGTTAGACATCTTTAACAGCTTAGGAATGCCAACCTCTACTACGGTATCTATTGTGTTTGACTTGCTTGGTGCCGCAGTTGCCATAGGTGTTGTTAAATCATTCGAAAATGGTGCTGACATCAGCGAGGTTGGTAGATATATCAATTCGGCAAGCGCACTTAAAATTATTTCAGGTATATTGATGTCCGTAGTTATTGCCTTTACGATAGGGGCAATTATTCAATATTTTTCGCGGCTTCTTTTTTCTTTTCAATTTGACGAAAAGAAACGCGTGATATCTATTGCAGTTTTTGGTGGAATTGCCATAGCTGCCATTACCTATTTTATTATTTTCAAAGGATTGAAAGGAACCGATTTTTATAACAATCCGAGTAAATTGTTTGGCGAACACGGAATAAAAGGATTTTTAAAAGAATATACTTCAATCATTATATTAAGTAGTCTGGCATTTTGGACGGTTGTTTCTTATATATTAGTCAAATTTTTTAAAGTAAGTGTTTTAAAAATCATTATTATTTTAGGAACATTTTCACTAGCATTAGCATTTGCAGGAAACGATTTGGTAAACTTTATAGGTGTACCTATTGCCGGTTTTAATTCTTATGAAGCATTTATGGCATCAGGACAGCCCGCTACCGAATTTATGATGACTGTTCTTGGTAAAAAAGTACCAACGCCAATGTTGTTTTTAATTGGCGCAGGCGCCATTATGGTCTTGACTTTATGGACATCGAGTAAAGCAAAAAAAGTTGCTAAAACAGCTATCGATTTATCGGCACAAGGCGACAAAGAAGAAAAATTTCAACCCAATCAAGTTTCTCGTGCCGTGGTTAAAAGCGCAATAGCTATAAACAAAACTTTTAATACTATGATTCCGGAAACAACGCAACATTGGATCAATAGTCGTTTTAGAACGCCGGCAATAGTAGTAAAAAAAGATATGCCCGAATTTGATTTAATTCGTGCTTCGGTAAACTTGCTGGTTGCTGCAATTCTTATTTCGATAGCAACATCTATGCACCTGCCATTATCTACAACATACGTAACATTTATGGTAGCAATGGGTGCCTCCTTAGCCGATAGAGCTTGGGGACGCGAGAGTGCCGTTTATCGTATTGCCGGTGTGCTTAATGTAATTGCCGGTTGGTTTATGACCGCATTATCTGCCTTTGTAATTGCTTTTACATTGGCTATATTAATTTACAAATTAGGTTTCTATCTAGCCATCGTATTATTCTTTGCCGAAATATATATGTTGTATAAATCGCAAATGAAACATAAAAAACAAGTAGCCGATGACAAAGAAGATTTGTTTGGTTTAGATGACAATAGTAGCTTTGATGAAGGAAAATCAACAGAAGTATTAATTTCTGAAAGTTTAAAAAACATTAATAAAGTGATTGGTTATGTCAACAAATCATATTCAACTACCATCGAAGGACTAAATGCCTACGATTTAGACAAGCTGAAAACCAATGATAAAAACGTCAAAAAGCTTTATAAACAAGGAAATAAATTGCGTGATAAATTATTTTCTATCATAAAATCATACAAAGGAAATGATATTGTTATTAGTAATAATTACATCAAACTGCTTGACAAAATTCAGGATTTGATACAATCTATGCATTATATTTCTAAAATTAGTAAGGAATATGTCGATAATACGCATTCTCCAATTACAGAAGCACAGGTAGTCGATTTGGAAAAATTACGTGAGGTAATGACAAGCCGAATGAATGAATTACAATCCGGATTGATCAATAAAGATTTCGGAAAATTGAATTTGCTCTATAAATCTAATTTTATTGCCGATGCCATAGAAGAAGCATTAAACAATCAAGTTGTGCGTATTCAAAATGGAGATAGTTCAGCAAAAAATTCCAGATTATACCTGAGTTTATTACTCGAAAGTAAAGATATTGAAGAATCTCTACGTAAATTACTTCGTATCATTTTTGACGCAACCGATAATTTATCGCAAATTTCTGAACCTAAATTATCTAAAAAAATCAGCAAAGAAATACAAGAAAAACCAAATGATGATACAATATAAGGTAAAAGGAGAAAGGTAAAAGGTAAAAGTGCGGGTGAAGTCCGAAGCCCAAAAAAAGGGAAAAGGAACGAGGTAAAAGGTAAAAGTGCGGTTGGAAGTTTGAAGGTTTTAAGGAGTTAAGGTATTAAGGTTTTAAGGAGCGAGGGAAAAGGGGAAAG
>CAZSBI010000201.1:0-7008 GCA_964604735.1 uncultured Flavobacteriaceae bacterium
TCAATAAATTTGTATGTGCGTAAATCTCTTTTAAGCAAATCGTCTTTTTTATATTTCTGCCAAAATACATCCGTTTGTTTGTGTGCCATTGGAGCTACTTGCAAGTCATATGAAATGTTTTCGGGATAATGTTTTCCTATCAAAATATTCAATAATCTTGTTTGCGAACTTGCATAAGTGTAATCTAAATCGGTTTTATTATTGCTATGTTTTAAACTATCTTTTCTAGGCGCATTGCCAATAAAAATGGCACCTCCGGCTAACGACATATTGTTTTTGTCATCTGCTTTTTTGATAAACATTTTGGAATTTTCAGGAAACCATACATTATATATATTATAGTATTTGAAATTGTGTACCGTTTTCAATTCAAATGCCTTAAAGGTATTTAAAGTCAATTTAGCAATAGCCAATGATTGCGCATCGACAAAAATTTGTCCTGAAATCAAAGGTTTTTTGGTGTTTTTGTAAGAAATGATAATAATTTTACGTTTTTGCAAATAAATGGTATCATCTATTTCATACTTATATTGTTTGATTGACAAATTTGTCAAAGGACCTAAATATTCACTAAATAAAAATTTGTAATTATCATCATAGACGTTTCTTCCTGATGTCTGTATTGCAAGCAATTCATAGATCGGATTTTTAAGTCCGGCTGTTCTTGTAGCAATAATCTTGGTATTTTCCTTACCATTACCTCCATTAATTTTGGATACACTTTCTATCAAAAACATATCCTTATCAACGAATTCTTGTTTGAGTTCATACAAGGAGGAATCTACCCTTATCAATTTATCATTTTTGTATATGGAATCAAAAGGGTCGGTAATTTTGTCTGTATCGGCGGCTACTTTAAACTTAAAATATTTTGTAAAAGCGTATTTTGACAATTTTTTTCTGTAATCATTCTGTTTTTTTGCTTTTACCACGCGCTTCATCAGTGCAATAGCCGGATTTACATATTTGCTGGAAATTAACACCTCGCCCAAAGATTCCGATGTGGGTTCCAGCTTTATAAGATATACTTTTTTTTGAGGAATTATTTTTACAATTTGTTTTTTGTAGCCTATATACGTTACATAAAATTGATGAATATTTTGAGGTATTGATATCTCAAAAGCACCGTCAAAATCGGTTACAACACCTTTCTGTGCTTGATACATAACATTTGCAAAAGCGAGTGTTTCATTGGTTTTGACATCAAAAACGACACCTTTTATTGTTGTTTGCCCTGAAATATTGATAGAAAAAAAAAGTAATATTGTAATAATCAGCCTACTCATTGTGTTTGAATTTTAACCAAAAATATACTTTTTTGCAGTATTTCGTATTTTTTTTAACATAAATTTACACAAATTCTATTTTTTTTCGTTAATGATGATATTTTTTTATGTTTTTTTTCAATTCAAGATGACAGTTAATAATAAATTGGTTAAAATATAGATTATCAGTCACTTACACAAAACGAAAATGATTAACAAAAATTGCAATAACTTATATAATATTAATATAATTTGAGGAAAATGCGATAAAATAGACAACAAAGTCAATGAGAACGGGAATTCTTATATGATAGATATTTGTTTTTTATAAAAAAATCTATATATTTGCAGGGTTAAACATTAAAATAATTAAATTCACAATTATGAACAAATCACAATTAGTTGATGCAATGGCTCAAGATGCCGGTATCAGTAAAGCAGCAGCAAAAAAAGCATTAGAGTCGTTTTTAAACAATGTTGAAGGCGCACTTAAAAAAGGCGGTAAAGTTTCTCTAATCGGATTCGGTACTTTTTCAGTACAAACTAGAAAAGCTCGTGAAGGAAGAAACCCTGCAACAGGCGCTAAAATTAAAATTGCGGCTAAAAAAGTTGTTAAATTTAAAGCAGGTTCTGATTTAGCTAAATCAGTAAACTAGTAATAGATTTTACGTAATTAAGAAGCCGTTTAATTTAAACGGCTTTTTTTTATGCCATTTTGTCAAAAAATATTTTTGGAACAAATTTTGCACATATACTATTAATGAAACTAAATGCAGGAAAAATATTACTTTCTACTCCGGAATTATTGATGGATCACATCTTTAATCAATCCGTCATACTCCTGAGCGAACACAACGATAAAGGGACAATGGGGTTTATGATCAATAAACCTATGCCTTTGCGTTTAGATGATTTGTTTAATGACATTCCGCTCAATTTTCAGATTTGGAATGGCGGACCCGTCGAAACCGGTAGTTTATTTTACATTCATAATATTTCTGAGCTTCCAGATGCTATTCATTTTGACAAAAAAAATGATTTATATATTGGCGGCGATTTTCAAATTTTGAAAGAAATGCTTTTAAGCACGGAAGTAGATGAAAATAACATCAAGTTTTTCTTAGGATATACAGGTTGGCACCCCATACAAATACAAGATGAAATTGCAGAAAAAGCTTGGGTTGTAATGGATAATAATATCAATCTTTTTCATTTGAATCCAAAGAATATTTGGAAAGAAAAACTCATAGAATACAATCCGAAAAATATTGTTTGGAAGAATGCGCCTCTTAATCCGAACTTAAATTAATACTCACTAAACATACAAAAGGCTGCCCTTCGGGCAGCCTTCTTAATTTTATTGGAATGATGCATTATTTTTTTGCCAAATAATTTGCTACACCATCAAAGGTTGGTTTTAAAGCTTCATCGCCTTCTTCCCAATTGGCAGGACAAACTTCACCGTGTTTTTGTAAGTGATTTAAAGCATCAACTAAACGCAAAGCTTCTTTTACGCTACGTCCTAAACCTAAATTGTTGATTAATTGGTGTTGCACAACGCCTTCTTCATCAATAATAAACAAACCTCTAAATGCAACCGGCTCTCCTTCAAATTCCATATCACCATTTTCATTGACAAAATATTCGCCGCCTAAAACATCATATTTCATAGCAATCGTTTTGTCTAAATCGGCAACTAAGGGATATTTTACACCTTGAATACCTCCTTTATCCTTGGGGGTATTTAACCATGCCCAATGCGAAAATTGCGAGTCGATTGAACAACCAACTACTACGGTATTGCGTTTTTCAAACTCAGCCATTTGCTCTTCAAAGGCAATAATTTCGGTAGGGCATACAAATGTAAAATCTAAGGGATAGAAAAAGAATACTACTTTTTTTCCTTTGTATTGCTCCAATGAAAAGTTTTCTTGAAACTCTCCGCCGTTTACTACGGCAACTGCACTAAATTCGGGTGCTTTTTTTCCTATTAAACTCATAATAAATATTTTTTTGTTTTCTGTTATTCTGATTACAAAACTACATCATTATAAACAGCAAACGAGATTTTACTATAAAATTATCTTATACAAGCATAAACATCTATCTAAAATGTTTATTTTTTTATAATTTTGACAAATAGTTTTTGCGCTCCTATACTTAGTTTCAATATATAAACACCTTTTTCAAGATTTTGTATATCAACAACTTGTTTATTGTCAACAATATTTTTTGCTTGCAATTGTTTGCCCGAAATATCAAAAAGTTTATATGAACTCTCTTTTATTAATTGCTTAATTTGAATAACAAATTTTCCATTTGACGGATTTGGATAAACAGCAATACCCATATTTTCTAATTCGCTAATATCAGCCAACACATTTAAACTTGCTTGTTGCGAAGTTATCTGTCCGCAATCGCCGTTAACCACAACTTGATAATTACCTGAATCTGAGCTTTGTACATTATTAATTGTCAAAATATTTCCGCTAGCTCCTTGTATGTTTACATTATCTTTTTGCCATTGATAATTGAGATTACTTCCTTCGGCTACTACTGTAAATACTGCTGTATCTCCTTCATTTACCGAAATACTGTTTGGCTGACTGCTGATACTCGTCTGCGTAGTAATCTGCAATTGTGCCTGATTGGTTTGTATCGTCCCGAAGTCGCCGTTAATAATACATGTATAAACTGCCTCATCACTTGTACTTGCATTGTTTATTTGAAGCGTATTATTTGTTGCTCCCGTAATATCCAGACCGTCTTTTTGCCATTGGTATGATAAATTTTGCCCTTGTGCTTGTACCGAAAAATCGGCGGTTGCACCATTACAAACCGATACATTTTCGGGTTGTGTGAGTATTTCGGGCACGGGTAATTTGCCAATGCTGATAAAATTAATTGAATACGGTTGTGCTGTAAATGTATTGTTTTGTTGATAATCGGCACGATATGGCATAACGGCATCAAAATCGGTAGGACCGCCTCCCGTTGTACTTGATGTTTGTCCGTTGATATAAAATTTGGTGTTCCCTTGATTGATATTATCGGCATAAATTTCAAACCAAAATGCTGTATCGTAATCATTGGCTCCATTCAAATTTAATGAAAATGTTTTAGCTGTATTGCCAAAATTGCTTACTACTATTCCAATTTCTCCCGAAGGAAATTTTGAAGCGTATGCAATTATATCATCATCGCCGGTTACTTCTGATTGCACCATAGCATTGCCAAAATATTTAGGAAAATAATAATACGGCACATAAGAAGGTCTAGGGGTATAATCGTCTTGATTGGGATCTGATTTTGAGATAATTCCGTGGGTTTCATCATTGTTTACGTACCACTCGTTGACCCAAATACTTGCCAAATTCACCCTGTTTTTGATAAATGTTGCAATCATATTTGTGGTAAACAATCCGTTTGCCATTGTTGTTGTATGATAGCCGTCCGAGTTATATTCGGTCATATGAAGCGGATAGTATCCAAAAGGTTTTGAGGTGTATTCCTGAGCATACAATAGCAATTCTAATATATCATCTTCTACCGATTTTAAAGCGTTTTTTGTTCCCTGCGCCGTCTCTATACCGCTTACATAATGATGAAAAATCAGATAATCGGCTTTGTTTTCTATTTCTTTTAAAACATCTTTGTTCCAATAAAACCGATTATGCGACATTGTTGCTCCTATTTTAATACTTGGGTCGGCAATCTTCATAGAATCGACAAAAACACGAAAATCTTCGCCGTATTCTTTACCGGTAACAATTGAACCGTTTACTTCATAGCCATTTTCCCAAGGTCCGTAACATTCATTTCCTATTTCCCAATATTTTGCATTTGCAGATAAATTTTGGTTGAGCTCATTCACAAATCCGGCTGCATAAGCGGCAGCTTGACTGACCCTTGCTTCGCGTGTGCCTTGTGTGGTTTCGCCTAAGCGTGCATAAGCATAATTGGCTACTACGCTGGCTTGTCCTCCGGCAGCTTGTAAGAATTGTGAAAAATGATTTAGGTCTAAAAAACGTGAATTTGTTCCCGAATAACCATTGGTATAAGACGGAATATTTCCATCCCAAAAATACATATCGGAACCCGAACCGGCAGGATAACGAAATGCTCCGAAACTTTCGTATAATCCGGAACGACTTACTAAGGAATTGCCACTTCTAAAATTGGAATTTACGCCAATTTGTGTTGCCAAAACCGGTGCTACAACTTGTGTGGTATCAATATTAATTTGAATTGAACTTGTTGTTGTCGCCAGTGTTTGCACTACTGCATTAGCATTGTAGTCAAAATTATGATGTATTGGCGGTTCGGTCAATTGTACATTGGCAATATCATAAGGCGTATATGTCAGCGAAATATCATCAAATGTATAAATATCTGTTGCCGAACCAAACTGCAAAGTAAATCGAAAATCGGTATCGCCGGACTTAATACGAACGGGTAATATATATTTTTCAAAAGTATCGGTTAGCGTAAAATCTGTTCTCACCGCTCGATATGCACCGTTATTATGCAATTCCGCTCTTATTCTCAATTTGTTTCCGGCATTTGATTTGGCGTAAATTTTAACCAAAAGCATTTTGTCTTCATAACCCGAAGGCAAAGTTTGATATGCCGTATAAATTTTGGTCTGATTGATATTTCCATTGGTCGAAAGTACCTCAATTTGTGCCGCTCCGCTTGTATTAGCCCCTTGACTAATCCACGTTGCCGTTACATCTCCCGAAGTTGACCAAGCTGATAAATCCGTTTGAAAATCGTGAATAAAAATATCTTGTGCCGACAATGAATTAATACTTGTCAGCAAAACAATAAATAGATAGTATAGGTTTTTCATTTTTTTACTTTTAAAAAATCCCCCCATTGTGAAATGAAGGGATTGTCAAAATTATTATTTTTTTATGATATTAACATTAATTATCTGCTTATCTTTTTGAATTTGCAGTATATAAACTCCTTTTGAAAACCTTTGCATGTCGATTTTGGTTTTATAACGATGCAAATTTTTCTGAATCAATACTTTTCCTGTAATATCTACAATTTTCAGATTTGCATGAATATCTTGTTTGTCAAATTCAATAGTAAATAAACCGGTTGAGGGATTTGGATAAATTTTAATTCCTTCCAATTTGGCTATATCCGAAATTACCAATCCGGTAATATTGATACAATTTGAAGTAACTGAACAAGTACCGTTGCTAATTTCTACGGCATAATCGCCGTCTTGTGTAGGGGTAAAACTCTGTCCGGTTTCTCCTGCAATAGCCACAAAACCATTGGAACAATCTCCCCACTGATAAGTATAAGCTCCCGTAGCATTTGCCGTTAAGGTAAAGTTGTTTTGACTTACCGAATTATCAATTGGTGTAATGATTACATTTTGATTTTGGGTAATGCTATTACCGTTGCCGTCATCATAAGTCCAAGTAACTACCGTTGTGCCTTGCGTGGTGATTGGCAAAGTAACATTGTGCGTAGCGGTAATGCTGCCTGCACAGTTGTCCGTAGCCGTAGGTGCTGTTAGACTTGTAACTTCACATTCTGAATTAATATCAGGTAAATTGGCTAAATCCGGTGTCGGATTGGTAGTATCGTCGATGATTACATTTTGGTTTTGGGTAATGCTATTACCGTTGCCGTCATCATAAGTCCAAGTAACCACCGTTGTACCTTGCGTGGTAATTGGCAATGTAACATTGTGCGTAGCGGTAATGCTGCCTGCACAGTT